>JAFUBF010000164.1 GCA_017460325.1 Clostridia bacterium
AGCTTTTCGAAATCCTGAATCCCTGTTGCGATCATCCGTTTCATTCGAGCCTCTTCCCATCCGCTTACAATCCTTTTTCACCTTCAGTGTTTTCTTTGTCTGTTTATTATACGGGAAAACCGACCGTTTCACAAGCGAAGTGAAAAAGCTCTGCAGAGCATGTGCCTGCAGAGTCGCGCAATCAGCAAGGCTGAATGGCCCGTATGATCTATCATGTACGGGTGTTTTCCGCCGGGATCCCCCGGGCAGGATCTGCCTCATAAAAAACAGGGCGCTGATAGCAGCGCCCTTAAGATGCTCTGGTCCAGTCGCAGGAAACAAGCACAGGTCGTCTGTGCCCGCCTGACAGGCACAGTTCACAGCCGAACCGTGGTTCTGCATGCTGCTTTGCGGAGTTTCCTCTGAGGCATTCGTTCCTGTTTGCTCAGTGGAAGGCGCCGGGACAAATGCCATCAGTCTTCGCCGGTTTCCACTTTCTTAATGTCCGCGCTCTGATCAATGGTGAGGTCAAAGCTGTTGAACATCTCGTTATCGGGGAGGATCATGGAGAAGCTGTCTGTACGGTCAAGGGCGGCTGTGAGGGTATCGGCGCTGAGATCGAGCACGTGGCCACCGGCCATGCGGTCATCCGAAATAAAGTGGAAATGCCAGCCAACGGCGTTCAGATCGTTCATATAGTTGGGGCAAAACAGCCCGACGACGGTTCCACTGATGTTCTCGTAGTCGAAAAAGGTCTGATCGGTCTCAAGGACGACGGCCAGCGGTTTATATGGCTTTGTCTGAGGCAGCTCGCTTCGCACGCTCATGGTGCGGAAAGTGCCGTCGATCCGGACCATGTAAAAGCGGTTGTCGTCCATCTCGCTGACCTTTTTATCCAGCGCACTTTTCAGGGCAGCGACGCTGTCAATGCCCGTGAGGGGGAGGGTTTCATCCGCATCAAAGAAGGTGACGTTGGAGAAAGGAACGGTTTCCTCATCCGCAACCACCTGGATGGAACCGTCATGGGCTGCCCGGTAAACGATCCCCTCCAGCATGATCAGCTCACCGTTGAGACCGTCAAATGTGCCGATGCCGATGTCGCCCATGGCCCTGAGCTGTCCGACTGTGACGCTGCCGTTGTAGTCCCCGAAGGTCAGTCCCTGCAGGAGAGAAACCTGGCGGATCACCTCTCTGTCGCCGGAACCGGTGCTGTCCTCGCCGAGGGCACAGGCGCACAGAGCCAGGCAAAGGACCAGCAGGATCAGAAGTCCGGGAAGCTTCTTTGTGAGTAAAGAGTTGTTCATTTTCTTCCTCCTTGTATTGGTGCTGTGGTTTTCGGCACCGTATTATTGACTGGGGACATGAGTTGACAAACCGGTGCGGACTTTGCCCCTGTCCTGCAGCAATTTACCACTGCTGCCTGTGTACAAAATGAAGGGGGCCCGCATCGGGTCTGCCCCGTGCCGGAACAGTTTCCGGATACAGTACATTTTACCCTAAAAAAATAGAATAATCCATAACTGTTTTGGGAACGGTCTGTTACTGTCCGGCAAACCGGTACGGCATTCCCGGACATGACTGCATACCGGAGGGACCCGGGGAAAGGGGCTACTTTTCCTCTTTGACGGTTTTTTAACGCTCTATTGTGTATAATCAGGTTATCTCTTGGCAGGGGGAAAACAAATGAAAAAGTTATTTTCACTGGAGGATATCCTTTCGGCCGTTGTTACGGCATTCGGCTATGGAATGGGCGCAATCATATCGAGAGTCATGCAACTGCCGGATCTGATCTGCTTCGGACTGGATCTTCTGGTCGGTTTTGCCATCGGTGAAGTGACCAACCGTATCAGATTCAGCAAGGCATTCCGGGGAAGCACAAGGAACCGGGTTGTTCTCTATGCCTCCCTTTTCTTCTGTTTTATCCTGGCGCATACCCTTTCGGTTACCCTTACGGGGATCTCGCTGATGGATTATCTGCATGAGGAGTTCGTCAACGTATTTGTTTTCCCGTTCCTGGGCCTGGTCCTGAACCTGATCCTTCGCGCCTATCGCATTCGGAAGATTCGCAGGCGTTATGCGGACGGGGAACAGGGGTACGTTTTCGACCTGAGTGAAAAGGAAATTGAGAAAACGAACAAGCAGAATCAGAAGATTCAGGGCGAGTACAATAAGAATCATGCGGTAAAGACAAGAACCGGCATCTATGTCGGAGGGAAAAAGCTGGGTACGAGGAGTTACCTGGGCATCCCCTATGCCAAACCGCCGGTTGGTGAACGCAGGTGGAAGGCACCCGAACCGCTGCCGGATTCGGATGAGGTTTTTGAGGCAAAGTATTACGGTGCCTCGGCCATCCAGGTGGACCATGGGGGTTCGATCCTCAAAAATCACAGACAGAGTGAGGACTGTCTGACCCTGAATATCTATGCCGGTGCCTTCTCGGAAAATAAGAAAAGGCCGGTCATGGTCTTCTTCCATCACGGCGATTTTGCCAGCGGCGGATCTGCGGATCCCATCCTGGATGCCGAAGGCTATGTGATGAAGAATCAGGATACGCTCTTTGTCAGCTTTAACAGCCGGCTGGGGATCTTCGGTTATATTGATTTCTCGGAGGTTCCGGGCGGAGAGGCATATCCGGATACGCTGAACCTCGGCCTGCTGGACCAGGTGGCGGCGCTGAAATGGATTAAGGAAAACATCGCCGCCTTCGGAGGAGATCCAGACAGGATCACGGTCTTCGGCTTTGATTCCGGTGCAACCTGCATTCTGATGCTGGCAGCCAGCGGACAGGCAAAGGGCCTGTTTAACCGGGCGTTTGTCTTCAATGGCAGCACGGCACTGGCCTATAACACCCCGGATGCCTCAAGAGCCCTGGCCAAAGACCTATTGGAGGCCACGAAGACCACCACGATGGATGAGCTGATGCGGCTTGATACAGACACCCTGAAAGAGGCCGCACAGAAACTCTGGGAGAATGCCTGCGCCCCGACCTGTGACGGAAAGTGGATTCCGGTGGATACATATAAGGCGTTCCGGGAAGGATCGGCAGCCGGCATCGACTTCATCTTCGGCATTTCCAGGAACACCAGACAGATGTATCATGCCACGTTCGGCAGCGAGAACTATGGAAAGATGGTGGATGCGGGACTGGCGGATCTCCTGAGCATTGTGGATGAGGAGACCAAAGAGCATGTTCAGGCGTACATTGAGGCCCAGTCGGCTGCCTCGGGTGAGACAGAGGCAAAGGCAAAAGTGGTTGAGCAGTGGCTGGCACTCTGGATTTACCGCGGGGCGGTGAGCCTGGCGGCCTGCGGGAATCATGTCCATCTCCTGTACTGGGCAAAGAAGGCGCTGATTGAGAAACTGGGCTCCTCCACGATGGATGTTATTGCGACGCTGCTTGGAAACAAGGATGCACTGGAGATGTACGGCAGCGTGGTGGATGATGATCTGGCCGAGGTGCTGCAGAACCTCATGACGAAATATATCAACATGAACCCGATGCTCCTCAGGGAAGGCGAGATTAAGGGAATCGATCCAATTGACTGGCAGGATATCCCGAAGGCGCTCATCGTCCTGGACGAGGAGGTCAGGATGGAGCCGGTCGAAGACAGGCTGACCGAAGTGGAAGGACTCCTTGACTTTGTGGTAAGCCGTGATGGAGGGCAGGAATGAATCGGATACAGAGTGTTGTGAACCTGATGCAGGAAAAGAGCGCGAAAAAACTGGCGATCTTTTCCACCCTGATGACGCTGGTGGTGATTGTCGTGGTCTGTTTCGCGGTCGTTTTTATGAACGGCCGGGAAAAACTCCAGCAGATGGATGAGTGTATTCAGATGTATCCATCGCTGATGGAGGCACGTGAGAAGGAAAGAGAGTCACGGACCATCGTGATCAGGGAGGATGCCCTGGCACGGGGAAATCTCGGGATGGAGATTTACCTGGCAGCGAGTGGAATGCCGGAAGAGGAACGTCTCGAGGAGGTCTGCAGGATGGTTCTGGCCGACCACGTCTCTGTGACGGATGCCGCCGGAACCGTGCTTGAAACCACCGGCACCGGGCTGCCGAAGGAGAGCTTTGCGCAGCAGCTCAGCCTTCTGGAACCGGGCGAGTCAAGCTGCTATGTCGATGAGATTCCCTCAGAGGACGGGAAAGAGATAAAAACCGGCAAGGTATTTGTGATGCTCGCGGTGAAGGGTGAATCGGACCGCCGGCTGGTTTTTGAATTTACCAGTAATCCCCTGCGGGAGGTCTACAGTGCCCTCGGGGAAGGCGGCGATTTCCTCGAACACCTGATTGGCAGCCTTGATGTCTATGCGCTTGTGAAGGACGAGAATGGCGAGATCGCCGGCTATCCGCTGGATGACTTCCAGGAGGCGGAGCTGAGCGAGGTGGAAAGTGAAGTCGCCAGCATATTTAATAAAGGCGGACAATTCAGGAAACTGGGGAACGGAAGCTTCTGGAAGCTGATCACGTTCCGAAAGGCTTATGCACTTGCGGTGCTGATGAGAGATACCAAAACGGATTCCACTGCCCTTCTGATCATGCCGTTCTACAAGTTTATCCGGACGAGTGTCTACTGCGCACTGGCGATTTCGCTTTTCATCGCCCTCTCACTCTTTCTGTTCCTGCACTATGTGCTGAAGCATATTGTTCACAGAGGCTGGAAGGATGAAGAGGAGATACTGAGACGGGATATCGGCCGGATCACGCGGCCTGGACGCATGGTGCTGCTTTTCAGTATTACCTGCTTTTTCGTGATGATGCTGATGCTCGAAAACCGTGCGACAATCGCTTTTAACGGCAGCGGCGGACGGGAGACTCTCGAGTTTGAGGCGGACTGGTATGAACATCAGAAAACGATCATCACCAATGCCTATTCGGAGATTTATGAGACGCGGACGAAGGCACTGGCGACGATGCTGACAAAGTATAAGGAACTTCGTACGCGGGAAACCCTGCAGATATTCAACAGGATGCTGAAGGCCGATTACCTGATGCTCTTTGGTGCGGACGGAAATGAACTGATGGCCAGCAACAGTTATACCGGTTTTACGGTAAACGGATCCAATCCCACCGTGAATGAGAGATTCAGGGCGGTCTTCTACGGATATCCCTCCGTGATCGTGGGACCTGAGAAGGATCCTTATACCAACAGGCTGCAGATGGGCGTAGCTGTCCTGCTGACAAAAGAGGACGGACAGTCAGATGGCTTTGTGCTGGCGCAATTCAATGCGGACAGCCTGAACCGGGAACTCAAACAGACGACGATTGAAAACACGACGAATAAATTTGCCGTATCGGACAGACAGACGGCGGCGGTGGTCAACAAAGCAGACGGCATTTTCCTGGCCCATACCGATCCGTACATGATTGGCCAGAAGGCCTCCTCCTATCTGGACGAGGAGACATACAGCGGAAAATATGAGAGCTTTACACTATACGACGGGAAAGAGGTCTATGTGTCCGCCAACTCAGTTGGGGATAAGACGGTGATGTTCATGGTTCCCAACCGTGTGGGAAATGAGATGCGTGTTACGGCCGGCGTGACCATTGTGATTCTCCTGGCGGTTCTGTGGTTCCTCTTCTGTCCGGTGGCATGCCGGTTCTGTCTGGATTCCGTTCAGGAGCTCAGAGGAAGACTGAATAAGGAAACATGGGAACTGTATAATGACAAGTATCCCATCGGGATCTTTGTCGACGGGTATGTGGTGTTCTTTGCCCTGATGGCCGTCGTGACCATGTTCGCGGCAAGAGCGGAAAAATGGCCGGCCTTTATGTTTGTGTTCGACGGGACGTGGTCAAAGGGCGTTCACATTTTCTCGATTTGGAGCGCACTGTTTTTTGCCTCTGTTACACTGACTGTTTCGTTCCTTGTACGTGAAATACTCGCCGGTGCAGGTGGACGGGTGCCACTGGAGAACCGGACAATACTCAAGCTGACCGAGAATTTTGTCGGCTATTGCGCCGGACTTGTCCTGATTCTGGGCGTGATGTATCTGTTCGGTGTGAACACCACCGCCCTTCTGGCCTCTGCAGGCATTGTTTCCATCGCCGTTGGTATGGGCTCAAAGAACCTGGTCACGGACGTTCTCGCCGGACTGTTCCTGGCGGTGGACGGCTCCTTCCATATGGGTGACCGGGTGTCCATCGGGTCCTGGAAGGGCCGTGTGAAGGAAATGGGCGTCAGAACCACGAAGCTGATTGACGACAGCAACAATGTCATTATCCTGAATAACAGCCGGATCAACGATATCCTCAACATGAGTGGGGAGAAGGTGGACGGGATGCTGGAGGTCCCGATCAGCTATGAGGATATGAAACTGCAGGATGTGGAGGAGATGCTGGGCAAGGTCGTTCAGGCAGCAACGAAGAAAATGCCCGAACTGTACGGATCTCTTATGCTCATGGGAGTTTACAAGATCACGCATACAGGCTGCACCGCGCGTTTTTCCTATACCTGTGCCAGGATGGAAAGCGAGACCGTGAGCAAGCAGCTTCAGGAATTCATGGAACAGAAGATTCGGGAAGAACTGGAGTCGGAGGACGAACCGAAAAAGGAGTAAGCCACAGCAGCCATCTCATGCGGTGCCTGGCTGCTCTGCCCGGGGAGCCTGTGCATAGCCCAGTCTGAGCTGTGCCCGCTTCCCCCGAAACGAACCGTTCCCCGGGGAAGGATAGACGCACAATGTACCGGTTTCCGTCAGGCGGAAACCGGTACATTGTCTGTCCGGGATAAAACAGAGAACGGGCCTGCCACCTGGCAGGCCCGTTCTGTAAAAAGGAGCGTAAAGGTTGATCCCACCCCGTATCACGCAGCGTCCATGCTGCAATCCGGTTATCCTTATCATTTCCTCCTGAACCTGTTTCAGCCTTATCTCTTTTCCGCCGACTGGAACATTCCCTGCCACCCGGCTGTTGAGAAATGGTTGATTTTACCGGTCACAGTGCCCACGGTCTTGAATCTTCCGGGTCAGAATCATCATCCAGGAAATTCTGGGCGTAGGTCGGTGTGAGATCATAGCGGCGGATGATGGCATCCTTTATCTGTTCTTCGGGCATATTGACGAACCTATATGCGCTGATATCCCCTTTTATCTTTTCCGTCCTCTCAGATACCATCTTCACATATTCCGGACTGAACATTGTCATCATAATTTTCTCCACCTCCGGTCTGTGTTCTTCCAAATACCTGACAAGGTAACCTTTCTGGATGCACAGGTCAATTGTTACAGTCACAGCCTGCTGCCTTTCCTCCGGCGTG
>JAFUBF010000165.1 GCA_017460325.1 Clostridia bacterium
CATCCTTTCCCATTTTACGCATTCGTCCGTTCTCATATCGCTCGCTACGTTCATAGATATAGAAGCCACCGTTAGGCCGCTTAACCTTGATTTGATAGGTTTTAATTTCGCCAGAAATCGGCTTTGACATCGCATGCATCCCCTTGCTGTTTTTAACACATGAGTATTTCGCGAAATTTAGGTTAAAACGCATCAAAATCGGACTGTTGGGCTGTATAGGCGTAGTTCGTGCCGTCATTGCCCTTCACCGTCCAGATGTCCAGCACAAGACCGATCGTGAGCAGATCGAGATCCGGTTTAGACAGACATAAGAGAAGGGAAGGAGAACCTTATGTGTTTTCAATCCATCACTTCAATGGAACCCACCGTTTGTGTATCAATGGACGGTTACCATACACTTTCTGTTCCCCAGGCCCGGGAACGCGGAATTGAAATCGAGCTTATAAAGCGGGAGGATCGCCTGGCTGTTTTCCTCACCTCTGCGAAGGAGCCCGTTTGCTTTATGCGATTGTCCTGGCCTGTGTCGCTGGATGAAGAAGCGATGCTGCTGGGTGACGCCTGGGAGCGGAGTTACGGAGATTTAGTCTGGAGGAGGCTCATTGAAAAACCGCTGATGCCCTGGTATATGATGGTTTGCGAAAATGGCCTGACCCATGGCTTTGGCGTGGAAACAGGCTGCGCCTCCCTGGCCCATTGGGAAACGGACGGGAAAACCGTGACCCTGACTTTGATTGTGCGGAATGGCTGGGAGGGCGTGCGGCTAAACGGCAGAAAGCTGCTGGCAGCCACTGTGCTTTGCAGGGAAGGGCAGACAAACGAAACCCCTTTTGAAGCAACGAAAGCCTTCTGTCATTTGATGTGCCAGCATCCACGCATGCCCAAAGAACCGGTTTACGGCATAAACAACTGGTATTACGCACATGGCGTCAGTTCCGAAGAGGAGATTCTGCGGGACGCGGATTACCTGAAACCGCTTGTGGAAGATGAGCCGGTGCGTCCCTTCGTGGTGATTGACGATGGCTGGCAAATCTGCCATACCACCTGCTGCAGCGGTGGCCCATGGGACCGAAGCAATTACCGCTTCCCCGATATGAAAGCCCTGGCGGATAAAATAAAGGCCCGGGGGATGCGTCCCGGCATCTGGTTCCGTCCCCTGCTGACAAGCGAATGCTACCCGGATGAGTGTTATTTGGAGCGGGATTGGGAGAATACAGACCCCGGCAACATGAGCCAGCGCATGCTGGATCCCAGCCATCCCTATGTTCTGGACAAAGTGCGGGAGATGATGCGCGGCTTGTCTGCCTGGGGCTATGAGCTGATCAAGCATGATCTTTCCACCTTTGACATTTTAGGATGCTTTGGTTACATGATAGCTGAGTCAATGCCGCGAAGGAATTGGCATTTCTATGACCGAAGCCTCACTACAGCGGAAGTCGTTCTGAATTTTTACCGGGCGCTTCGGGAAGGCGCCGGGGACGATGTGCTGATCCTGGGCTGCAACACGCTATCCCATCTTTCCGCAGGCATTTTTGATATGCAGCGTATCGGTGGCGATGTCAGTGACAAGGAATGGAGTCGCGCGAAAAGACTTTGTGTGAATACTCTGGCTTTCCGCTTACCGCAGCATGGTGCATTCTACGCGGTGGACGCGGACTGTGTGGGGATCACGCCGCGAATTCCCTGGGAGAAAAACGTCCAGTGGATGCGGCTGCTTGCCGAGAGTCACACGCCCATGTTCTTATCCATCGACGTGGAGCACGTTACGCCGAATATGACAGCGGACATCAAAAAAGCAATTCAGGTATTTCTTACCCCTGCCGTTCCATCCCTTGAGCCGCTGGAATGGAGCGTGATTACCTGTCCTGAAAGATGGAAGACGAGTGCTGGGGAAATGAGTTTTCTTTGGGAATGATCTTTCCGGGAACATGCCTGCGCCAACAGACATACGCTGCTGGCGCTTTTTTTCTGCAATTATCTCATCAGTCAGATCCGACTGTACCCTGTCAGGACTGACAGTAAACAGTGAGAACGCTGTATAAAAAGACGGCCAGGAAAGCTGTTGCCTGATCAAACAAGTAAAGAAGGGGCAATGATCCTCCGGTTTACCGACCGGTTTAAAGTGGTGGGTAATTGACCAATCAGAAGGATTCCGTCGTTGGCCTCCGCAATGGCATTGGCAAGGGCCAGCACTTTTTTATGCCGTCTCCGTATGAAGAGATTGGTATATCCCCAAGACTTTTGTGCCTGATGCACTCTACCGGGTGGTTCCCGATGTCGCTTATCAATTAGTGATCTTGGCCTGCGTTATGGCATATCCGCAGGTTCTTTCCGGGGCATATGAGGGTCACGTCTGAATGAAACGATCCTGTCCCGGATTTCCCTGCAAATGGCTTCTTCTTCAGGTCTTTCGTTTTCTGTGTCATCTTTCTTCCACTTTCCACTCCTGCAACTGTCGTGTACCGGAATCGAAGTTTACCCCGATTTTGTAGAGTTTCCGCTTGTCCGCTGCGTATTTGTCCGCATAGTGCATGTCGTTGATCTGCCTTAGCGCCGCATCTGCGCTGTCATCCCGTTTGAATTCAAAAAGATAGATATAGTTCTTTGTTTCAACCACACAGTCGATTCTGCCCAGACTGGTATGCTGCTCGCAATGTACGTATTGCCCCAGCAGTGTCATGGTGATGTAGACGACAGCCTGAAAATCATGTTCAAATGGGACTTCATTTGTCGGGTACGGAATCCCGGCGAACAGTGCTTGAAACACGTTTCGGATATCCTCCGTTTTTCCGTTCTCCAGGTATTCTGTCAGGGTAAGAATATCCATCCCCGAACCCGCGCTGACCCCGGTCACATACTCCGGCAGCAAGTTCTCCAGGAATCCATACTTGACTTCTTCGTTGGGAAAAGCCAGCGTGTAGGATGCCTTGCGTTTATCAAAGCCGGCAATGGTAAGATATCCGGTCTGATATAGAAGTGGTACGGGGTCGGGATTGTCGTCCCGATAATCGGTCAGCATTCGCTTATTCGCATAAAGTGTACCATCTGTGAACTTTCTGGGATCGAAGCCACTCCTTCTCAACCGCTTCACCAGAAATGAGGGGGTTCCGGTAGCAAACCAATAAGCTCCAAATTCCCTGTCAGCCAGCGCTGTCAGCAGGCTGTAAGGATTATAGACGCGTTCACCTTTTTCGTGAAAGAGATACCCATCGTATGTCTGTTTTAGCCTGGAAAGGCACTCCTCGCCTGTAAGTTCCTGCTCCTTTGCCAATGCCTCGATTTCGGGCATGAAGGTATGCTTAAGCTCATCCTCTGTAATACCGCATAGTTCAGAATAATCGCTTACCATGGAAATATCCCGCAGTTGATTTAAATCACTGAAAATACTGACTTTACTGAATTTTGTCACTCCAGTAATGAAGATAAACTGGATATTGGCGTCCTCGCTTTTCAGTGTGCTGAAGAATCCCTTGAACACTGCTTTATTATGTTCAACAAGATCCGAGGATTCCATCGTTTCAAGAAGAGGCTTATCATACTCATCCACCAGGATCACGCATCGCCTGCCGGTTTGTTCGGAAGCTTTCCGCAGGAGTTTTTTGAATCTCTCTTCAAGACCTTTCTCCGTACTTGCGCCCCAGATGTCTTCCCAGTTACTCAGCAGACTGTCCAGAACTGTTTCCAGAGCCTGTCCGTTCTGATAGTTTTTCCCGTTAAAGTCAAAGTAAAATACCGGGTAAGACTGCCATGCATCCGGATTGTCTTTCTCCAGTTCCTCAATCTTCAGTCCGCTGAACAGTTCTTTTCTGCCTTCCCAGTAAGCCTTTATCGTGGAAAGAAGCAGACTCTTTCCAAAGCGGCGAGGTCGGCTGAGAAAATAAGGAGCGTTTGTGTGCACAAGGCGATAGACGTACGCTGTTTTATCTACATAGAGATTGCGGCTTTCAATCATTTTCTCAAAGCTCTGTATGCCAACCGGAATTTTTCTACCATCTGTTGTCATTTTCCTTACTCCTGTACCTTTCTCAGTATTGTCTCGCGTGAAATCCCTGAAGTTCACGCGAGGCGAGGGGTTGGCCTGACGGCATACGCTAATTGCCGCGAATCTGCGTGCATCGGATCTTTACTGAAGGACCCCTGTGATAACTGAAATTATATCCCGAATGGGGATTCCTTTGCAACTCCACTTTTCATTTGCCTTTCAGCAATCTTTCACTCTGACGGTCCTTTGCGAAAACAAATGACAGGGATCAGGGAGTGGGCAAAGTCCGCACCGACTTGTCAAATCGTGTCCTGTATCAGTCATACGGTGCCGAAAGCCAAAGCAACAATGAGGAAGGGAAAACAGGACGTGAGACCGGGGATCGGCATGCCCGGGGCGCGGTGTCCACTTCGGGACCGCAAAGGATAACAATGGATAACTTGACAAAATTGTTATCCTGGGATATCATGTTTCCGGGAGGGGATTACCGTGACAAAACAGGAGAGAAACCTGCGAATTGCTGAAATTGAACAGGAATTGCGAACACTTCCAAAAGGCAGGGTGTTTTACAAGAAAATCAAGGGAAAAGAGCAACCTTACCTGCAATGGTCTGAAGCGGGGAAAGCCATGACACAATATGTGAAGGTGGGGGAACGCGAGAATGTGTTTCAACAATTGGAGAGTCGCTCCCGGCTGTCAGAGGAACTGGAGACGCTGAAAAGAATGCCGGAGGAACAGGTCAGTTCTGTGGACGAGATGTCCTTCAAAACGAATGTCGTTGTCGGGACAGCTCTGGATAATCAGATCCAGTGTGTAAAACAATATCAGAAACGGGATTGCTATGATAAGCTGCAAAGGTTCATAAATGCAGAGACTTTTGGGAAAGTCTGCATCCTGTACGGACTCAGAAGGACAGGGAAGACAACGCTTCTGTTTCAGTTACTGGCCGATCTGTCTGCGAAGGAAAGAGCCAGGGCAGTGTATATCAAAGCAGGCGTGGCGGACAGATTTGCCGATATAAATGCTGACTTGAAAAAGCTTCGATCCATGGGTTACAAGTATGCTTTTCTGGATGAAATTACCCTGATGGAGGATTTTATTGACTGCGCGTCAATCCTGTCAGACATCTACGCCATGCAGGGCATGAAAATTATCCTTTCCGGTACTGACTCGCTTGCCTTTTGGATGGCGGCGGGAAATGAACTGTATGACCGGGCGTATCTGATTCATACTACTTACATCCCGTTCAGGGAATACAGCAGGCTCCTGGGGATCGATGACCTCGATGAATATATCCGGTACGGCGGAACGCTTATGCCGGGGGAAACGGATTTTGATGACCCTGATGTAATGGATGAAACTTCCGCGTTCCGGGATGATGAGACAACCCGGCGCTATATTGATACGGCCGTCTGCAGGAATATCCAGCATTCGCTTGCTTATTTCAGAGACGGGAATCATTTCCGGCATCTGCGGGATCTGTACGAGGCGAATGAACTGACCAGCGCGATCAACCGGATTATTGAAAGCATGAATCATCAGTTTTTGATTCGGATTCTGATCACAAAGTTCAGGTCGCATGACCTTGGATCGGCGGCACAGATCCTGCAGAAACAGACCAACCCGGAAACACAGACAGATATTCTGGAAAGAATCGACAAAAATGCCATCACACGGAAGCTGATGGATATGCTGGTAATTCAAAACCAGGAAGACCAGAAGATTGGTATTACAAAGACACATGTGGCAGAAATAAAGGAATACCTGAAGGCGCTGGATCTGGTGGTTGACTGTCCTTCCGAAACAACGATTCCAGATGCTGAACCGAATGAATATGTGCTGTTTACTCAGCCGGGGATGCGCTTTTGTCAGGCGCAGGCACTGGTTCATGTGCTGATGAAGGATCCGATGTTTCAGTCATTTGATGAATGGGAGAAAAAGCTGGCCACAGATAAGATTCTGGAGGATGTTCGCGGAAGAATGATGGAGGATATTGTGCTGCTTGAACGTGTAAAAAGCCTTCCCAGAGAAAAGCGTGCATTCAAACTGATCCTGAGCCGGAGAGAATTTGATATGGCCATCTACGACATGCAGGAACATGCCATTGAGGAGTACGAGATAAAACACAGCAAAGAACGGGTATCGGAGCAAAGACAGGTTCTTCTGGATAAGGACACAGACAGGGAAGTGTCGGCTAAATACGGGAGGATCACCAGAAAATGTGTTCTTTACCGTGGCGAGCCCGGAATGGAAGACGGTGTGGAGTACCTCAACGTTGAGGCTTATCTGAAAGCACTCTGAATTTGACAACATGCCGAAGGATGCATCAGGACTCCATCTGGGAATGGGCGGGTTTCCTGAACAGTTATCAAACATAACGATTATATAAAAATGAGATTGACACACAAAAAAACTGGAAGTATTATTGGGCACGGACGAATTGGTTTGATAAACGCAGGGAAGAGACAGAAAGTGTTGCGCTGAATGCGGTCGGCTTCCGGGGAGGAAGGCGGGACCGACAGGAAAAACAGCAAAGGGGCTGTAACAGCGTCCGGTGCCGCAGAGGAGACGTTTTTGTTTTCTGAATGCCTGCAGATGTCGCCGGCGGACGCGTTCCGGCAAATCCATCCACTGCGGTATCCTCCGGATGGAGAATTCAAAACGAATCTTTGGACAATCATCAGGAGTGGATCCGGTCATCTGGCCCACGGAGAATGTGAAACGGTACAGGGCGGATAAAAGGGTCCGGAAAGGGGACGAGTATGTCAGACACGGAGAAGAGGACTGTATTTTCTGATTTTGACAGCTTTCTGTTTCACCAGGGCACAAACTATGAGGTTTATCGGAAACTGGGTGCGCATCCGGTCGAAGCGGAGGGTGTGCAGGGCACATGGTTCAATGTCTGGGCGCCCAATGCGCAGTTTGTCTCAGTGATTACGGCGAAGACCGGCTGGGAGAACGAGAAGTGGATGCACCGCAGCGCGGGGGATCCGGGCGTGTGGGAGTGCTTCCTGGCCGATGTCGGTCAGGGCGATGCGTATCGTTACGTGATCACGGGCGCCGACGGCGTCAAGCGTTACAAGTCAGATCCGTACGCGTTCTGGTTTGAGAAACGCCCGAACAACGCCTCCATCGTGTGGAATCTGGATAATTTTGAGTGGCATGATGACATTCATCAGGCACAGAGGGACAATACCAAAGCGGTGGAACGTCCCATGTCCATCTATGAGGTGTATCTGGGATCCTGGAAGAAAGGGTTCCGGGATGAGTATGATGAGGACGGCTTCCTCAATTATACCCAGTACGCGGATGACCTGGCCCAGTACCTGAATTACATGGGCTTTACCCATGTGGAACTGATGGGAATCTGTGAGCATCCCTTTGACCTGTCCTGGGGATACCAGGTGACGGGTTTCTATGCCCCCACTGCCCGGTACGGAACGCCGGATGATTTCCGCAGTTTCGTGGACCGCATGCACCAGGCCGGTATCGGGGTCATCCTGGACTGGGTGCCGGCGCATTTCCCGAAAGACGAATTTGCCATGGGCTGGTTTGACGGAACGCCGCTGTATGAGAACAGCGATCCGCTGCGTCGCGAGTTCCCGGTGTGGGGAACACTGGCCTTTGATCACGGCAAGCCGGAGGTCCGCTCGTTCCTGATTGCCAACGCCATGTACTGGATTAAGGAGTTCCACATCGACGCGCTGCGCGTGGATGCCGTGGCTTCCATGCTGTACAACGACTATGACCGGTCCGAGTGGCGGCCCAACGTGTTCGGCGGCCGGATGAATCTGGAAAGCATGGACTTTTTACGGCAGCTCAACTATGAGGTCTGCGGACAGACCACCGGCTTCCTGATCGCCGAGGACAGCTCCGCCGAATGGGGAATCACGGAGCGGGTGGACCGTGGCGGACTGGGCTTTGCCTTCAAGTGGAACATGGGCTGGATGAATGATACCATCCGGTACATGAACCTTGACCCGGTTTACCGGAAATGGCATCATGGCATGCTGACGCATATCGCCGATTATGCGTTCACCGAGAACTACATCCTGGTGCTCAGCCATGATGAGGTGGTCTACGGGAAAGGATCCATGGTCCGGAAGGCGCCGGGCGAGCAGCAGGACCGGATGGGCAGCCTCAAGACCATGTACACCTGGCAGTTCACCTTCCCGGGCAAGAAACTGCTGTTTATGGGACAGGAGTTCGCACAGGATCGGGAATGGAATGTCAAGGAGAGCATCGACTGGAACCTGGCAGATGATTTTGCCCATCGGGACATCATGCAGTGCGTGCAGAACCTGCTCAATGTTTACAGGAACTATCCGGTACTTTACATGGACAGCCGGAATTCCACCACGTTTGAATGGGTCAACCGGAATGATGCGGACCGGAACATCGTGTCCTATATCCGCCGGAATCCGTGGAATTATGACGGCGCCGTGCTGGTGGTATGCAACTTTACGTCGGTCGAGTATCACGATTATACGGTGGGTGTGCCGATGGAAGGCCTGTACCGCCGGATCTTCTCAACGTATGACAGTCTGCCGGGACAGGGAAATCCTGCGGAGATCGGCGGAATTCCGCCGCTGACGGCACAGTGGCATGACTGCGACGGATACACGCATATGCTGACATACAGCCTGCGGCCCTTTGAGTCGGTCATCATCGAGTTCCCGACCCACGAGTAACCGCGCCGTCGCAGGCCGGACTTTTCCGGTATGCTGAACATTGGCTGGTTTCCATGCACTGGATGAAAGTGCGGCCCGCTGCCACACTTTCATCCGCTTTTTTCGCGCAGAACCGGCACAGGACCAGGCTCGTTGCCGGGAAGATGACGGGGGATCGTTACAAAAACCGGAACGCACCGTTCCGGTTGAATTCGAAATTCAAAAGAGATTGGAGTTTGTTTATTCATGTCAGAGGTTTTGGTCCAGCAGGTGCTGGAAACTGCGTTCAGCGATGAAACCCATACCTTTCGGACGCCGGCGGAGCCGGATGTGGGAGATACAGTAAAAATCCGGCTGCGTGTTCTGCGGAATTCGGGAGCAACGGTTACGCTGCTGAGAGGGTTTCCGGCGAAACAGATCCCCATGCGGAAACTGGAGAGGGCGGATGCTTTCGACTGGTTTGAAACGAGCATCGTGTGCGAGGATAAAGCGAAGATCTTTTACACCTTCCTGATTGAGGTGGAGGGAACGAAGATCCTGTATGACCGGGTGGGATCCCATGTCGTCAGCGCGGTTCCCTCGACGGATTCCCGGCACGCCTTCCAGATTTATCCCGGATTCCACGTGCCTGAATGGTCCAAGGGAGCAGTGCAGTATCAGATCCTGGTGGACCGTTTCCGCAACGGGGACTGGACCAATGATGTGCAGAACCGGGAGTATCACTATACCAACTGGTTTGCCCGGCCGGCGGAATTCTGGGCCGAACTCCCCGGGGAGGATGACTGCTGCTGTTTCTACGGCGGGGATCTCCAGGGCGTGCTGGAAAAGCTTGACTACCTCCAGTCTCTCGGCGTCGAGGTGATCTACTTCAACCCGATCTTCATCACCCCGTCCACCCATGGGTACGATACGCAGGACTATGCGCACATTAATCCGCATCTCACTGCGATTCTCCGGGATGAGGGAAAGAACCTTGAGGAGTGGGACCACGACAATGGCCACGCAGAGCGGTACATTAACCGGACTACCTGCCGGGAAAACCTTGAGGCCAGTGATGCCTGGTTTGCCGAATTCTGTCGGGAAGTGCATGAACGCGGCATGCGGATTATCCTGGACGGCGTGTTCAATCACTGCGGGTCCTTCAGCCAGTACCTGGACCGTGAGGGAATTTACAAAAACAGCCCGGAAACGTATCAGTCGGGGGCCTACCATGATCCCAACAGTCCGTATCGGTCCTGGTTCACGTTCCGGGACGACGGGAGCTATCATAGCTGGTTCGATGTCCCCACCCTTCCGAAGCTGTATTATGAGCATTCCGTTGCCCTTTGCGAGGAGATCCTGAAGATCGGGGAAAAATGGGTGTCACCGCCTTACAGTGCCGACGGATGGCGGCTGGATGTGGCCGTTGATCTCGGACTGAGCCGGGAATTCAACCACCTCTTCTGGAAGGAATTCCGCCGCAGGGTCAAGGCGCGGAATCCCGAGGCGGTGATCCTTGCGGAGCACTACGGGGATCCCGCGGAATGGCTGAACGGGGAAGAGTGGGATACGGTCATGAACTATGATGCGTTCATGGAACCGGTAACCTATTTCCTGACCGGCATGGAAAAGCATTCGGACTATCGCCGGGATGACCTGTACCATAACGGGGAAGCGTTTTTCAATATGATCATCGAAAGCATGGCGCACATGCCGGGGGCCAGTATCCAGTGTGCCATGAACGAGCTGAGCAATCATGATCACAGCCGCTTCATGACAAGGACCAATGGGCGTCCGGGAAGAGTGCATTATGCCGGACACTGGGCCGCTTCGGAAAATATCCGTCCGGAGATCTACCGGGCGGCGACCCTGATTCAGATGACCTGGCCGGGTGCGCCGACCATTTACTACGGGGACGAGGCCGGTGTAACCGGCTGGACCGATCCGGATAACCGGCGGACGTATCCCTGGGGAAATGAGGATGAACAGCTGATTGCCTTCCACCGGAAGATTGCCGCGGTGCGGACTCAGCTGCCGGTTCTGAAATGCGGTTCCGTGCAGAAACTGGCCGCGGGTTACGGCTATATCGCGTATGCGCGGTTTGATGACCGGGATGTGGTCATTGTGATCTGCAACAGCCTCGGCAACGCCATCGAGATCAACCTTCCGGTTCAGAGAGTCGGACTGGCGGATGGAACGGAACTGATGAAGCGCTTTGCCACATCGACAGAGGGCGTTTCAGATGCGGAAACCGTGGTTGGAACCGTCGAGGATGGCCATGTCCGCCTGCGGATGGCACCCTATGGAGCCACACTCTATACGGTCTGCAAAAGCTAATAAGAAGTTAAAAACTGCCCTCC
>JAFUBF010000166.1 GCA_017460325.1 Clostridia bacterium
GTTTCGCATCGCACCCCGTGCATGGGCACAGTCCGAAACAATGGCCACGCGCCCGATGGCCTCCTGAATGTTCCCCTCCGGCCGGAACAGATTTGCCCTGCTTTCAACCGCTGCACGAATCCGGTCATAATCGCACATGATTCCGCCAAGATCCACCGGAACAACGGCTTTCGTGTGTTCATTGATGGCATCGGCCATCTGATCGTAATCCATCTCAAACGTTCCCGGCTGTGAATCAATCAGGCGGACCGTGGCACCCACGTGGATGGCCGCTGATGCGGTTGCTGTATAGGTGTAGGCAGGTACAATCACCTCATCCCCCGGCTTCAGGCCCAGCACATGAAAATTCAGCTCCTCTGCTGCCGTGGCAGAGGACAGGCAGACCATTTTCCGGGTATGACAGTATTCCGCCAGCCGGCGTTCCAGTTCCTTTGTGCGCGGACCTGTTGTAATCCAGCCGGAGCGCAGAGCCTCTGCTACCTCCTGAATCTCCGCTTCCGAAATGTCCGGAGGGCTGAATGTAATGGTTCTTTTTGGAAGGGATTTTCCCGTATTTTCCATATTGATTTCCTTTCTGTATCCGAAGAGAAACGGATTCGTTTCTCTCCGTCCAACCCCCGTAAACCGGGGTAAAATCCAACCCGATTATATCATTTGTCCCATTTCCGGTAAAGCCTGTCTGAAAAAGAAGAGACAGCAGCACATGGCCGCCGTCTCCTCTTTTTCTGTTTACTGAAAATCTCCGGACTGACCTGACCCCGGGCAGGTTCACATCAGTTCATTTGCATGAATGACACCGATGACCTTACCAAAGCAGCGGGTATCCTCCTCCATCGGGATGGGCGCGTACTTCGTGTTCAGGGAGATAAGCTCCTTCTTTCCGCGCTGCTTGACATACCCCATGCCATCCAGGAGGAAAATGCCAATTTCACCCACGGCAGGCATCTGCTGTCTGTTGATCAGCAGGATATCGCCATCTGAATAACGGGGTTCCATGGAATCGCCGGACACGGGGACACCGAAACTGGCCCCCGCGAGAAGGCATTCGGCGGGAACAGACCGTTTAACGAAGGAATCGCCCTCCAGAATGGTTCCGGTTCCTGCTGCCGCAGACTGTTCGGAAACCCAGAATTCGGTCCACTTCCGGTTGTCTGCCGGCTTTCTGTCTGCCACCTCGCTCAGCTTCACCACCGAATGAACCCGTTCAAATTCCTCATCCAGTACCAGATCGACCAGACGCCGGCCGTGTGCATCCAGCGCGGCATATTTCCGTTCCATTTCCGTGGTTACCGGGTTCTCTGTCTCAATGCCCTGAAAAGCGGAAAACGAATCGACCTGATAAACCCGACACAGACGCAGGAAAACATCCGCATCCGGTGTGCGAATGCCCCTTTCCCATCCGTACAGGGTTTTCTCCGAGATCTCAATTTCCTGCTGATGAAACGCCTCGATTGCCTCTCTGACCGAATAACCGGCGGCAATCCGGGCCTTTTTTAGCTGATCCGAAAAGTTTGACATGGTTGCACCATCCCAGAAAAATTACATGCTCATTATAGGGATTTTCTGTTTCTCTGTCAATCGATCGGACCGGTTTTTTCTTCATTTTGTATCCTTATGCCCCGGATTCTGCTTCAGAATGAATCGTACCGAAGGGGCCTTCCGGGTGACCAGAGCCTCTGTCGACGCTGGAAAACGGCCCCATTGTCACGTTTTTCGGACTGCTCCCGGGAGGGAGAAATTGCTCGGGAATTCTTCAAACTGAAGAAATTTGTTGTTGACATTCTTCAATTTGAAGAATATAATGAGTCCATCAAGTTCATCATTCAGGGAGGAACGTGCTATGATCAAAGCGGCTCTTTTCATCTTTCTTGTGATTCCCCTTGTCCTTCTTTCTGCTCTTCTGCTCGTCCTCTTTCTTACCCACAGTACGCTCTGCGCCGTTCCCGAGACGGCTCCCCGGTCCAAGCCCCGGATGGATTTCCCTCAGCCGGGACTCAGCCGGGTTGAACTGAACCGGATTGTCGGTCAGGTACAGCGGACCGACAGGAAAAGAGCGCATTTTCATACGTCCAGACCGGTTTATTATTCCACTTTGTGAGAGCGAAAAAGCTGCATCAGTGATGCAGCTTTTTTCCGTATTGAATGGTCTGACGCAGCGTTTCCTGATGGGGAATTCCCGCAAGCCAGAGTTTATGTGCATAGGCAAGGAGTTCTCCCATCTCTTTCCCCGGCCTGAATCCGGCTTCCACCAGTTCATCTCCGCTGACTTTTTTCTCTTTCAGGATGACATCCCGGTATCGGCTCAGCATATTCTGCAGCAGCGCCTTCGTTTCCGCATAGACGCTCATGTCCGCCATCTGCCCGATTCGGTCCGCTTCTGAAAGGAGAATCAGATCCTCCGGCTCCTCGGACTCATCGTACATCCGCATGTATGACTTTGGCCGGGCTCCCTGAGGCGGAAGCAGGTTTGGTTTCATGTGCTGACGGATCATGGAAACGACATATTTCTCCGTTTTCTTATCGGTCCTGAGACGTTCCATGAACGCCAGTGCCAGCGGGACTCCGCTGTTTTCGTGCCCGATGGAGGAAATCTTTCCTGTCCCTTCATCCACTGTGGTGGAGACGGCCTTTCCGCAGTCGTGAAGCAGGGCGGAAAGCATAAACGGCCACGGCTGCCGGGCGGCGGTGCGAAGAGGTGCCGCCCCGTCAAGGGCAAGCATGGTATGCTGCCAGGCATCCCCCTCCGGATGATAGGCCGGCGACTGCGGGACATCCAACAGCGCTTCGATCTCAGGAAACCAGGTGTGAAGCTGATGCATTTCCTTCAGCCGGATAAAGAACACCGACGGGTGCGCCACCTGCATCAGGGCTTTTTTCA
>JAFUBF010000167.1 GCA_017460325.1 Clostridia bacterium
GGCTTTCCGCACCACCCCGCATGGGAAGCGCCAGATGCAGGGTCGCCACTCCGCTGACCTCCCCGGATATTCCGTTTCCTTCATTTCCGATCACCAGAATCGCCGGACTCCCCGGGCAGTCCTCATAAAAATCCGCCCCGCCAAGCTCCGTGGCAATGACCGCATAGCCCGCTTCGGCATACGCGTGCAGCGTCCCGGCCAGGTCCGGCACCGTGGCAACGGGCAGATGAAAAACAGAGCCCATGGTCGCCGCCAGTGTCTTTGAACCGTACAGGTCCGCACATCCGCTGCCCAGCAGAATTCCCGCAAACCCGGCCGCATCCGCCGTGCGAATCATCGTCCCGACATTTCCGGGATTCTGAACCGCGTCCAGGGCCAGAATCAGCGGCCCGTCCGGCTTTTTCTCCTCCGGTATCCGGCAGACACAGAGAATTCCCTGGGGCGTACGGTTCTCCGAAAGGCTTTCCATGATGGCCTCACTGACCCGGACAACCTCAAGCCCTTTGGCCTCCGCCCACTCTGCCGCTGCCTCCGTACGCTCCTGCGAGCGGCTGATCAGCACCGTTTCACAGAGTCCGGCTGCCAGTGCCTCCTCCGCCATCCGGGGACCCTCCACCAGGAAGCGCCCCAATGCCCGTCGTTCCCGGGCCCGGGTCAGCTTTCGGAGCGCCTGAATCCGGGGATTCCGGATGCTCTCTATTTCCAACATGACCATCCGTCCTTCCGTCATCCGCGGTCCGGCCCGGAACATTTCCGGTCAAACCACTGCATTTTATCCCAAACAGTATAAGGATGCAACGATTTTTTTGAAAGATTGTGAAAGTCCTCAAAACAGAACAGGAAAAAGGGATCGTTTCGCTCAAAAACCGCACGCCACAGCGTGCGGTTGGCCAACTCCTGTCATAAGGCGGGCAAGACCCAAAGCTGAATCCTTACAGGCAGCAGAATATCGGAAATCCCCGACCGCACATGCACATACTGCAGCAGTACATCGCCGCAAGCGATACGCAGGGGCTTGCCACGTTCCCCATGTTCGGCCGGCCATACTGCTGTCCGTACCGGGAGTATCCGCGGCCACTGCTCTGCAGATCCGAAAGGAACTGCTGATATTCCATGTTCTGCGGTTCCATGCTCACGGCCTGACGGGCATATTCCATGGCCTGCGCCTGATTGTGCAGCCCGCTCTGGGCCAGGGCACTCAGGTAGTACCAGCGGGCACTCCGCTCCCGCGGGGAAACCATGCCAAGGGCATTCAGCGCCTCGCTGTAATGACCGGACCGGATATAATTGGCAGCCGCCTGCATCTCCGGAATGGTATCCGCCCGCTGGCCATAGCCGCCTGTACCGCCATAGGTGCGCTGACCGGTACCGCCGTATTGCCGCCAGAACTGCTCAAAGGGATCCGCGTACGCGCTCTGCTGACTCTGTGTGGCACTGCCGCCGTTGTATCCGCTGCCCGGACGCGTTCCGCCGCCCTGGCGCTGATGCATGATTTCCTCGTACGCCTGCTGGACCTCAACAAACTTCTTCTCACACTGCGCCTGATCCGGTTTGCCCACGTTGGCATCCGGATGATACCGCTTGCACAGCTGACGGTACACCTTCTTGATTTCATCATCCGTCGCGCTTCTGGATACGCCTAAAACCTGATATGGATCCATTATTTCCCCTTCTCCTGTCTCCGGATAACCGCCTGTTCGAAGCGCTGCCACATGCCTGAATAGAGAATATTCCGCATGATTTCGGCATCCTCAAGAATCGGCAGGCGTTCAAACGCCGCCGTCGCCTCCGCCATGACCCCGTCCAAAATCATCTGCATATTCTCCGTAAATCCCGGCTGATCTGCCCGGAGAATCAGTGGGTTGTAACTTCCATGTTTCCGGTCCTTCTCAATGTCCTCAAATCAGTCCAGCAGGTAGATAAACTTTCCGACGCCAAACCCGAGGGTGCGAAGATCCGTGCTGTAAATATCCTCCTGCCAGACATAGAGTTCACCCAGCAGATCACCGGTAAGATTCGCCGCCGTATCCAGCACGGGGTCCTTTCGCTGTTCCACCTCATGCAGTTTCTCAACATATTCCCTGACGGCCCCGTACTGTCGCGGCCACCGGCTGCCGCCGGCCTCCGCAGCACCGGCCAGCAGGGAACTCCCCGCCAGCTGTTCGACCCGGCGCTCATCCTCCCAGCCATCCCGAAGATCATAATAGGAAAGCATGGCGGACAGGTCCGCGCAGTAATCAATGGCGCTGTTCCTCAGCATCTTCTGCCGCCCGATGGGATGCACCAGACACCGGTGCTTTTCCTCCGCCGTCTCCGGCTCATACAGCGCCGTCAGGAGCATGGCAAGGAAGGTCATCTCATAGCTGAGGGCCAGTCGGCTGACTACCCCGCAGCGTTTCCCCATCGTCCCGCAGAGACCGCAGTAAAACGCCCTGTAACGGTAAAATTCCCGAAAACGGAGTTCATCCTTCCGGGCCAGCATTACACCAAGCATTTCATTCTCCTCCCCGTCGATAGGCCGATACCGCATCACTTTCGTGCGATTATATCATGCCGTTTCCGGGTTGACAACCGACAACGACCAAACTGTCATTTTTCACGTCTCAGGGCCGCATTATTTCCTTCGCAGCGGCAGAGAAAGAAAATACACCAGGGCGCACAGGAGCACAATGGCAGCGCCCGCAGAGGTATTCAGGTAATAGGACATGATCAGTCCGGCAATGCCGCAGACCAGGGAAATCAGCACGGAGCCCCAGAGATAGGATACCGCGTTCCTGGCCAGATTTCTGGAAGCCGCCGCCGGCAGAATCAGGAGGGAGTTGATCAGCATCACGCCCACCCACCGGATGGAAACCATGACACACAGGGCCACCAGAACGGTAAAACCGTACTCGGTCAGTCGGGTCAAGATTCCCCGGCTTCTGGCAAGAGAAGCATTGACACTGGTCAGCAGGAGCGGATTAAAAAGGAACGTCCAGCAGACAAAAACGATCACCAGCGCCCCCAGCAGAAGCGGCAGATCGCAGGCTGTGACGGAGAGCACGTCCCCCACCAGCAGCGAGGAATAGCGGGCAAAGGCCCCGCCCCGGGAAAGGATCACCAGACCGAGGGCAATACTGGCCGAGGAAAATACGCTGATGATGGTATCCGCGCTCATGCGCGAATGCTGCTTCACAAACGTGATGAGAACGGCCCAGAGAACCCCGAACAGCAGCATGGGAATCATCTGATCACGCATTCCCAGGAGAACCCCGATGGCCACCCCGGTCAGGGCACGGTGTCCCAGCGCATCCGAAAAGAAGGCCATTTTGTTGTCCACGGCCATTGTTCCCAGCATCCCGAAAAGCGGTGTGATCAGCACGATGGCCAGCAGTGCGTTTTTCATGAACGTGTACTGGAGGAAACTGAAGGGCAGAATCTTCTCCATCACGGCATAGATTCCGTTCATTCCCGTCCCTCCCTTGAATAAAACACCCGTTCAAACGCCTCGGAGGCAAACACCCGTTCCGGATTTCCCTGTTCAATGACCGTCCCCTGCATGAGGGCTACCCGGTCCGCATACCGTCTCACCACATCCAGATCGTGGGACACCAGCAGAATCGCCATATGGTTTCGCTTTTTCAGCTCATTCACCGTCTGATAAAAGGTCTCCAGTCCGTTTTCATCCATTCCCGAAACCGGTTCATCCAGGATGAGCAGATCCGGCTGCGGGGTGAGCGCCAGTGCCAGGAGAACCCGCTGCAGCTCACCGCCGGAGAGCGCCCCCAGAGGACGATCCGCCAGATGCTCGCTGTGGGTTCGCATCAGGGCTTCTCTGGCCATTTCTCTCACTTTCCGGCTGA
>JAFUBF010000168.1 GCA_017460325.1 Clostridia bacterium
CTCCCTGATCTGACTGAGCGCAATCTGTTCATTCGGCTCCAGCCTGTCGGTATGATACAGCTCCGGAAAATCCAAAAAAAGCTGTACAAGCACCTTCTTCATTGTAATCATCATGCTGGCATAGCTTGTTTCCTTGATATTCGCAAAGCTCAGGGAGATCACCGGCCATTTTCCCTGTTGCTCCCGCATAGCCGGATCTTCCCAGACAGTGAGCCCCTCAAACAGATCACCACGTTCTGCATATCTGTTCGAAAAAAAGCAGTTCAGCATGGACATGTTCAGAGTCTTTCCGAAACGCCGGGGACGTGTGATCAGGGTTACTGTATCGCGTCCTTTCCACCATTCCTGGATAAAGCTGGTTTTGTCAACATAGAAATCTCCGTTCACTCGCATACTTTCAAAATCCTGATTTCCTGTTCCGATTGTCCTCTTCATCTGATCCGCCTCCATACTCTCCCAGTTATTTTACCCCACCTGCAGTGCCCTCTTTTCATCTCTATTATAACAGAAAGTGCCGATATTTCACAAGCGAAGAGAAAAAGCTCTGCGAAACATGCCCTCGCAGAGCTTTATAATCAACTGGGTCGGTTGACCTGTGTGATCTCCCTTGTACGTTCGTTTTGGGTGGGGATCAGGAATTCTCCCCGTCCTGCCGGACCCCGATCAGGAGCTTTTCCCCGTCGGGTTCTTTGACCAGGACGGCTCTCAGGGCAGTCGGAATATAGCGTCCGTTCAGGAGCATACGATAGTGGAGGTTGAAGCTTCCCTTTTCCCAGATGGTTTTCAGGATATTCTCCCGGGTAAACGAACGGACAAGGCGCTCGTGGTCATCCGGGGGAAGGACGTCGCGGCTGTTTTTGTGGGAGACTTCAAAGAAGTTCTCGCCGACCTTCCGGATGCCCAGCTTCTCATAATCGGCAGAGGAATTGAATTCGAGATAGTGCTCGGTGTCAAGATCGACGGTATAGAAGGCGAAATAGTTGTCACTGAGGGCGATCATGCGCCCGTAGGTGCGGATCTCCTGCTGCATCCGGTCATTCTCCGCCTTCTGCTTCATCTGTGCATCGACAATACTGACGCCGATGACGATATGATCTTTGTCCGGCAGCGGATAAACGATTTTGACCGCGGCGTACAGGGGCTCGCCGGTATCCATAAGGCGGTAATACATCGTAAAGAGTCCCTGCGACTCCAGCGCATTCAGAATGTTCTCTCTGGTAAATGCGCTGAAGAACATCTCCCGGTCTTCCTCATAGATCCGGTTGCTGATGCGGTGGATGGTTCCAAAGAAATCCGTCCCGTGTTTCTCAAAAGCCAGAACCTCCGCGCCGACGGCAGAGGAGTACTCAATGAACTGGTCGTTTCGGATGTCGACGTAGTAAATGTGGTAGTAGTCGGTGGCAAGGGCACGCGCAATGCTTGAATACGTGGCCTCCTGTGTTTCCTCGGTAATGGAGAGAATGGCGATGACGAAAGCGGTCGTCTCCGTGGCCGGATTATAGGCAATCCGACGGATAAAGGCATGGAGGAGCGATCCGTCACGGAGCTTGTCGTCGAAAAGGACGGGGGAACTGCTGTTCTGGCACTCTTTGAGGGAGTGCCGGAGGATGGAATCCTCGGGGAACGGGAAGGGGACGAATTCGGAAGAGGAGGGGGAGAGGGGATAGTCGAAGTAGCGAATGTTGATGTCACGGAATGCGGAATTGGTGCGCGTATAGCACAGCGTGTCGCCCCGCATCTCGAGAACGGCCATGGGAAAGGCGTCAAAGTAATTGAGGAACGCGTCCCTGCCGTTGCCGCTGGTGGAAATGGCGGTCAGGTCAAACAGATTGACCTTTCCGATGGTTTCGTAGTAGCTCGCCTCGGCCGGATTTTCGTATCCGATCTGCGTCCCCGCCTTGAATCGCTCAAGAATGGTTTCAAAAGGGACGGGCCTGGAATAATAGTATCCCTGCAGTTTGGAACAGCCGATTTCGCGCAGGAAATGAACCTGTTCCTCGCTCTCAACCCCTTCACAGATGGTATCAATGTGAAGGCTGGTGGCCATTCGGATCAGCTGTGTCAGGATGATTTTTCCGCTTTCTCCTTCGTTCAGCCGCTTCATGAATCCCATGTCGAACTTGATGAGGTCAAAGCGGATGCTCTGCAGCACATCCAGAGAGGAGTAACCGGAGCCGAAATCGTCCATCCAGACCGGGAAACCCAAGGCCTGAAAACGGCCGATCTGTTCCTTCATGAACTCGAATTTGCTGCCGATGATGCTTTCGGTGATCTCGATGGTGATCATTTCAGGACGGACTCCGGCATCCGCGACGCGGCGCCGGATTTCCTCGACGATATCGCAGGATTCAAAGTCAGACCTGGACAGGTTGACGGACTGGGGAACAGGATACATCCCCAGTTCAGCCTGACGTCGGATCTTCAGGAGTACCTGGTCAAGGACGCAGAGATCCAGACGGTAGATCAGGTTGGCTTCCTCCAGCACGGGAATAAAGTCGGCAGGGGAAAGCGTGCCGTAGACCGGATCAATCCACCGGCAGAGTGCCTCATCGTCGCAGACTTTTCCGCTGACCGCCCGGACAATGGGTTGGTAATAGACCTGAATCCACTGCTCGCGGATGGCGCGGTCCAGGTTGGTAATGATGTACTGCCGCCATTCAGCGCTTTTCTGCATCTCGGGGCTGTAATAACTGAAGCGGGAGGTGTAAACGTTACGAAGGGCATCGCAGGCTGTTTTGGCGTGGTCGCAGGTGGTACTGGCGGCAATTTCGCCGGAGTCATCCAGATAGATGCCAACGCGAACCGGAAGGGTGAGGCCACCGTTCAGCTTCAGACTGTCGGCAAACAGCCGATTCAGCCGGGGCTCCAGATCCTCTGCCTCCGTATAGAGAACAAAGTGGTCCGAGCCAAACCGACAGCAATGTTCTCTTCCGAATGATTTTTCAAGCAGCGCGGAAAATTCACAAAGGAGGCGGTCCCCTTCGGCAAACCCGTATTTGCGGTTGAAAAACTTCATTCCGCACATATCCATGTACAGGATCGCGGCCTTTCTGCCGCTTTGAACGAGCGCCTTACGTCCTTCCTCTGCCAGTTCAAAGAAATACGTCATTCCCGGCAGCCCGGTCAGGTGGTCATACAGGCTGGAGCGGGCCGTGTCCTGCACATGGCGGGTATGAAGAACGGAGGCGAGATCCTGGACCTGCAGATCATCGCTTTCCGTCCAGGGCCCTTCGTCCGTAAAGGTGATATAGGAAAGACGAACCTCCGGTTCCGGACACACATGTTTTCCGGTTGCCCGGATGATATGGTAGAGCGGTACGGAGAATTCCCGAACACGGCAAATGATATTGAACGGAATGTCATCCGTCTCGAGACGGGACAGAGCCAGAGTGACCCCGGAGGTATCCCTGGGGTGGATATACCTGTTCATGTCCCCGAAGCAGCATGCAAGGGCCTGTTCCCTGTCCGGAAATCCGAAAAGGGAGAGGAAACCGTCTGAAAGAACAAGTGTATCCGGATGGCCGTCAATTCGCTGGCAGATTGCCAGAGGTGCCGGAAGATGTTCAAGTGTGGTGCGTTCTTCCGGGGGAAAGATGTATCTTTTCATGGTGTATGCATCTCCTGAAAGCGGGGGGGATCGGCGACGTTCCGGGGCATTGCCGGGGGATGACGGAACAGCGCCGATCCGGCCGGCAACGGACATATGTGAAGCTTTTTTCCCATTATAAGGGATGAATCCGGGGAACGCAAGCAAATCCCGAACGAACGGAAAGGCTTGCAGGATTGGAATGGCAGTCGTATAATTGGACCGGTTCTGAAAAATGACCGGAAAGGATGATCAATATGACGAATGCGGAAAAAGTCCATGCGTTTCTGAATGAGGCGAAGGTGTTTTATTTTCTGACGACGGACGGGGATCAGCCCAAGGGACGCCCCTTCGGCTTTCAGATGCTGGTGGATGATGTGCTGTACTTTGGCTGCGGCACGTTCAAGAATGTCTACAAACAGATCGTGGCGAATCCGAAAGTGGAGATTCTGGCCGTAAAAGGCGGCGAGTTTATGCGCTATGATGGTCAGGTAAAAATCGTCAGGAGTGAGGCACTTCTTTCAAAAGTACGCGAAATCATGCCGCAGATTATGGAGATGTACGATAAGAACGGATGGGAGATGGGGCTTTTCTGCCTTGAAAACGGACATGTGGAGATCCGGGGAATGATGGACCTGAAAGAGGCGTTTGATCTCTGATAGACTGCCAGACGACGCTTGAGGAACGGTTCGGGAAATGCCCGTATGCGACGGCGCAGAGGCTCATTTCCGGCAAGTGGGCCGTGCTGATTCTGCTGTATCTGCAGGATGGGCCGGTTCGCTTCAATGAGCTGCTGAGGAAGATGCCGAAAATGACGCATGCGACCCTGTCCGTTCAGCTGAAATCACTCGAAGAGGACGCGCTCATTGAGCGCATTGCGTATGAAGGCCTTCCGCCCAGGGTGGAATACCGGCTTACGGAGATAGGCAGACAGTTTCAGCCGGTCACGGACGCCATGGAGGCGTGGGGCCGGTCATACATGGATTTTCTGCACCGGAAGGAACAGACATGGACGGAATAGTATATCGCCCGCCCTTTGAGGCGCAGTCGCTGCTGCTGGAGGTCACGAAAGGCTGCAGCCATAACGGATGCAGTTTCTGCACCATGTACCGGGATGTTCCGTTTTCCGTCCGTTCCCCGGAACAGATCGGAGCGGAGATCGACGAAGCGGCCCGGCTCCGTCCGGATACAACCCGGGTGTTTCTTGAAAACGGGGATCCTTTTGTTCTGCCGGCAGAGCGCCTTTTGCGGATCGCGGACCGGATTCACAGCCGGTTTTCATCCGTTGAGACCATTTCCATGTACGCCTCCATCCCCAATATCCGCACAAAGACGGATGAGGAACTCCGCCTTCTGCGTCAGGCCGGCTTCAATGAACTGAACATCGGGGTGGAAAGCGGTCTGGATGCGGCACTGGTGCGGATGAACAAGGGATACACGGCCAGGGAAGCGGAAAAGCAGTGCATGAGGCTGAAGGAAGCCGGATTTGATTACGGGGCAAACATCATCCTCGGATGCGCCGGCGCGGCGCGGTGCCGGGAAAATGCGGAAACCAGTGCGGATCTTCTGAATACCATACAGCCCTACCTGATCTTCCTTGGAACGCTGCATGCAGAGCCGGGCTGTTCCCTTCACGAGGACATCGATCAGGGCTCCTTCAGGGAGTGTTCATTCGGGCAGCTGCTGCTTGAACAGGAAATCCTGCTGACCCGGCTGAATCAGGAAAGCGCCCTTCTGATCTGTACCCATCCCTCCAATGTGGCGCTTACGGAGGGCATTTTGCCCCGTGACCGGGAGGCCATGCTTGAGGAGGTACGCAGTGCCCGGGAAATCCTGTCAGACCGCCTGACGGAAATTCCCCTGCGGGGACCGGAGGGAATGGTCCTGAATGGTCTTCCCGTCTGATTTTCTGAAAACTGAAGACTTTTGTTCCATGGGCCTGCCAAACGGCAGGCCCATGGAACAGAGTGCAAACATGGCAAAAACCATACAGAACCTGAAAACAGGTGCAGCTGCCGGGCATATCAGCCGCAGCGGATTGAGGAAGAGGTCAACATTGAAAACATTGATCTTCAACGGGTCGCCCAGGGAAAAGGGGGATACAGTCAGCCTGATCAATCTTCTTCTGGACAGGCTCGAAGGAGAATCCGTTGTGATCAGCGCATACAGAGCCGGCATTTCGCCCTGCATGGATTGACGGTACTGCCTGACACAGCCGGGATGCTCCATAAAAGACGGAATGCAGGAAGTATACAGGTACATAGAAGAATGCGATAACATCGTGATTGCCTCTCCCATCTATTATCAGGAACTGACGGGGCAGATGCTGAACATAGGAAGCAGATTTCAGACCTACTTCTGTGCCGAGTATTTCAGGAAAGAGAAGCCCATAAAGAAGGAAAAGAAAGGTGCCGTGATCCTGGTTGGCGGAGGAAACGGCAAAGTTGAGAAGGCCTGTGACACGGCCTGTGATTTGCTGAGGCACATTCATTGCAGCCGGATCCATGACCTGGTACTCAGTCATAACACGGATACTCTGCCGGCTGCTGAAGATGCCGAAGCAGTGATGGGGGTACAGGATATTGCCAGGTTTTTTAACGAAAGACAGCCGGCAATGCCTACCTGATGGACGTGCTTTCCGGATTTCGGGAACGGCATACGCAGTTCACAGAAGGGCAGGTTATCCCCGGAGGCAGGGGTGCAACGCATTTCTGCAATCTTTTATTTCATTGACTGAAAACATGTGAATTGTTACAATCGGGGCTGTGATAAACTGAAACACTGTCGGAGGCAGAAATGGCGAAAGTGGGTATCCTGATGCCTTTTCCGGAACTGAAGGACCTGGCCGAATCCCTGGTCCCGGAGTATCAGCGGATTACACCTCTGTGTATCGAATACGTTCAGACGGCAGATGTCCGCAAAAAGGTGATTGATCTGGTCGAACAGGGCTGTGAGATGATCATCGCCCGTGGCCTTCAGGCAAGAATTGCAAGAAAGTACGTACTTGTGCCGATTGTTGAAATGCGTGCCAGCACAAAGGAACTGCTGATCCTCATCCAGAGGCTCAAAAACAGACTTGTTTCCTCTCCGGGCGAAACCTGTACCGTTGGCATCATCGGTTTTTTCAATATGTTCCACGATATGGAACAGCTGGGTGAACTGCTGTCCGTCAATCTCAGGACCTATCTGGTGACAGACATTGATCAGTACCCGCTGCTTACCGAACGTGCTGTCCGGGAAGGATGCTCCGGTGTCATCGGCGGCGAAATCGTCTGCCGGCAGGCGGCAAGGCTGGGCATCGATTCGGTCTTTCTGTCCATGGGCGAGGAAAGCATGCGGGAGGTACTTTCGACCGCAAATCTGCTCTGTTACGCCAATGATCTCAGAAAAAGAGCCGACATCGAACTGGAAACCATGCTGAATTACACGTTCACCGGTATCATGCAGATTGACCATAGCGGTACCGTTCAGCGTGTGAACCGGACATGTGCGCACCTGATTGGACGCACTTCGGATGAACTGATCGGACAGAATATCCGTCAGCTGCTCCCTGAACTCAGGTCAGAAACCGTCCAGAACGCCCTGAAAGAAGGACGGGATGTTCAGGCGGAGGTCACCATCCTCAACGCTTCAATCGTCCTGATCAATATTGCGCCCATTCTGATCGACGGGGTCGTTGACGGGGCAATCATCACGGTGCAGGAAGAAAAGGAAATCTTTGAGTTGGATTCAAAGCTTCGTCAGGAACATTTCAAGCGTGGCTTCATTCCCAAAGGAACCTTTGAGTCCATGTCCTCAGAGAACCGTGCGTATGCGGAAATGCTGAGCCAGATGAAACGGATCTCAAAGTATAATGTACCCGTCCTGCTTCTGGGGGAACCCGGCGTACGGAAAGGCCTCATTGCACAAAGTATTCACAATGCCTCCATGCAGAAGGGAGCTTTTATTTCAAAGGACTGTGGTGCTCTGCATCCTGATGATCTGGATACCCTGCTTTTTGGAAAGTTTACGACAAGGCGGGATGAACCTACCATCATTGAAGAAGCCAGAGGCGGCACCCTCTATCTCATGCATATTGAAGCCATGGCACCGGAGACACAGTATAAACTGCTTCATCTGCTTCGTGGCTGGTATGAACATAATGGCCCGAATCAGCCGGAAACCATAGATGTCCGCCTGATCTTTGGCACGGAGGCAAATCTCAAGGAACTGGTCAGGCAGGGAAAATTCCGTCATGATCTCTATTATGCGCTCTCCGCGCTGCAGATGACCGTTCCGCCACTCAGGGAGAGAAAGGAAGACATTCCGAAACTGTTTGACCAGTATCTTGCACAGAAGCAGGAAAAGTACGGCAGAAACGTCCACCTGACGGAGGATGCCGTTGAGTTCATTACCGGTTACAGCTGGCCGGGAAATCTGGATCAGTTGGACAACCTCTGTGAGCGTCTGGTTCTGCTGTCGCACAGGAAAATCATTGACCGGGCCACACTGGAACTGCATATTGAGCTTTCCGAACCCGGTCCAGACCAGACACAGGCATCCAGGGTTGTCTATATGGATCCCAGTGCGGTCGCACTGGCCGAGCTTCTCAGAAAAAACTTTGGTAATCGCGAGAAAACAGCTGCTGAACTGGGAATCAGTAAAACCACGCTTTGGAGACGAATGAAAAAGTATGGCTTGGACAGAAACAGCTTCATCTGACAATGCCGGCTTTCATTCGAAGTCCTGTTCTGACAGAAAACAGGCGCTGAAAGAGGATTCTTTCAGCGCCTGTTTTGTTTGCCTGGCCAGATGGATGCGTCAACCTCTGTGTGAAAAAAGATATCAAGTGATATCAGGGCAAACGAAACGGAAGATGTCAAATATGAAATTAAATATTTCATAAATTGAAATAAGCTATCAATTATGAAAATTTTTGAAATTTTCGTCGTTGATTTCTTGTATTTGGATGCTATCATGTCTTCAGTTGCAAATCATACCGCAAAGATTTTCAGAAAGGTGTAATGAATCATGAAAAAGATCATCAGCGTCCTGATCGTTTCCCTGCTCTGCCTGAGCGTTTTCGCCGGCGCAATGGCGGATGATGCCTGGACAAAAGGCTCTACCGTTTATTTCCACGTTCCTGCAAAGGCAGGCGGCGGCACCGATCTTTATACCCGTTATCTGACCCAGGCCCTGACGGAGGCGGTTCCCGGTGTCAACTTCATCGTGAACAACTATGAAGTCGGCGAAGTCGGCATGGAGACCGTCAAGAATGCCAAGCCCGACGGACTCAATCTTGGCACCTGCCACGGCGGCGCCATCATCCAGTGGTTCACCGGAGCCAGCAATGTCAACATCAAGGACGACATGAAAGTCGTCGGCATCATGAACCTCGGCGGCCCTCAGGCCATTATCGCCGGACCGAAAGCTCCTTACAAGAACTTCACCGAACTTGCCGAGTATGTCAAGGCCAATCCCGGCCAGCTCATGATCGGTTGCTCTCTGGGTGGTACCACTCAGATGATCTTCGTTTCCTTCATCAATGCCATCGCCGGCGACTCCAACCTGGCTACCTATGTCCAGTGCGCCTCCGAGGCGGACAAGCTGACCAATGTCGCCTCCGGCGCGATTGATCTGGCGAACTGCTCCATTCCCAATGCGCTGTCCTACGAAGCGGACGGCCGTCTGACCGTTCTGGGCACTATCGGCCCCAAGGTTGCCACCATTGAAACCATGAGCGAACTGCTCGGCTCCGAGCTCGGCGCTCAGTATGCAAGCGGTCCCGAGCAGGGCATTGATTCTGCTACCTGGGATTCCAACTACTATGTCCTCGCACCGAAGGACACCCCGGACGATGTCTGCGTCGCCATCAACGAAGCGCTCATGAAGGCCTCTGCGGTTCAGAGCTTCATCGACGGCAACAATGCAATGGCTACCTTTGTTTCTCCCATCGACTATGAAGGTTCCGTCGCTGCACTGAACACCGAGTGGGAATTCCTTGACAATCTCGTTGGCGAGATGGGGCTCAAGGTTCGTTAATTCGTCAATAATTCTCAGGCGATCTGTCTTTGACAGCCCGGCTGTCCCAGGACAGCCGGGCTGTTCTCGCATTGCGAAAAAGGGGAAAGGAGCAACATCTCCGTGAAAAAAATCAATCGGACGTATGTCATGGGAATTATCTGCCTGGCTTTGGCTGCCTGGATTTTCTTCCAGACAAACACCATTACGGTACGACTGGTGTCCAATGAGCCCGGCCCGAAATTCTTCACGTACATCAGCGCAGCGGGTATTGCCATCTTTGCTGTGCTGTCTATGATCTTTGACGGACCCAAGGAATCAAAAGAAGGCTCTAAGCCGTATCTGGATAAGGCCGGCTGGATCCGCCTTGCCATTATCATGGCCGAGGCCGTGGTATTCATCCTTGCCATGCAGTATATCGGCTTCTGGTTTACATCCATGCTGGGGATGTTCATGTTCATTCTGACACTGAAGGGTGACAAGAAGATCAACTATGTCTTCGCCATCCTCCTCTGTGTTGCACTGGGCAGTATCTGTTATTTCGGATTTGTTTACGGATTCCACATTCCCCTGCCGAAGGGGGAACTCTGGAATACGCTGGGCATCAACATGATTTAGAAGGAGGAAGGAAGAATGGCATCGTATTTATCTGCGCTGGGAATTCTCTTTCAGCCTCTGAACTTCATCATGATGTATCTGTGCTGCGTCATTGGCTGCATCCTGGGCGCCATCCCCGGCCTGTCCGGCGGACTGGGCATCACGCTGATCCTTCCCATGACCTTCGCACTGAATACCAACCTGAGCTTTGCCATGCTGGTCGGCATGTACGTCGGCGGCGTGTCCGGTTCGTTTATTGCCGCGGTTCTGGTCGGCATTCCGGGTTCTGCTGCCTCCATCGGCACCTGCTATGACGGCTATCCCATGACAAAGAACGGCCAGGCGGCAAAAGCTCTGTCCATCGGTATCACCGGTTCCTTCATCGGCACCTTTGTTTCCATCATCGTTGCCATGCTGTGCTCCGGCGCAATCGCGGACATCGCGCTGACCCTTGGCCCCTGGGAGTACTTCTCCCTGTGCCTCATGGCCATTACCATGGTGGTCGGCCTCAGCAACGGTTCCGTGTTCAAGGGACTGTTGGCTGCCTTTATCGGTTTCTTCATTGCCATGATTGGCTCTGACAAGGTGACCAACCAGCTGCGATTCACCTTTGGCAATACCAATCTTTACGGTGGAATCAACATGGTGACCATGCTGATGGGTACTTTCGCCCTGCAGCAGGTGGCAACCAGCTATGCAAAAGGCCAGCAGGAAATGCCCCCGGTAGATACATCTTCCCTGGGCGGCTTTGGCCTGACGGCAAAGGACTTTATTGACAATATCCGGGTAATCATTGTTTCCCTCGCTATCGGTCTGTTCATCGGCTTCCTGCCCGGCATCAGGGCAAATTGGTGGAAGCTGTAATGACCAGTAAACGACATACAACAAGCAGGACTGCTCTGTCGACGGAATAGGTATTTTGACGGAACTACTCTTCTAACACACAAAAGGGCGCAGTCACTCATCCTGTCTTTTGTC
>JAFUBF010000169.1 GCA_017460325.1 Clostridia bacterium
ATACCATCATTATTGCACTGTATAAAATCGTCCTCCATCTGGTTATTCCCATCACTGTTTCCATCCTGCTGAGTGAGATTAAGTCAGATCCCTTCAGACGCACGGCACAGACACTGATTTATCTGCCGCACTTCCTGAGCTGGATTATCATGGGCGGTATCCTGATTGATATCCTCTCTCCGACAGACGGCATCGTGAACCGCTTTCTGAGTCTGTTTGGCGTGGGACCGTATTTTTTCCTCGGAAGCAATGACACCTTCCGGTTTACCATCATCTTTACGGATGTCTGGAAGGAATTCGGCTTCAATACCATTGTTTACCTGGCGGCGATCACGAACATCGACCCCAATCAGTACGAGGCGGCAACCATCGACGGCGCAAACCGCTTCCAGAGAATGATCTACGTAACACTGCCGAATATGCGGATGATCATTGTTCTCATGATGGTTCTCTCCCTTGGCAATGTACTGAATGCAGGCTTTGATCAGGTTTTCAACCTTTACAGCAAACAGGTCTATGAAACCGGTGATATCCTGGATACCTTTATTTACCGGATCGGCCTGATTGATGCCCAGTTCGGTGTTGCAACCGCCATGGGCATGTTCAAGTCCGTGGTTTCCACGTTGTTCATCTCCATCAGCTATTTCTGTGCGTACCGCTTTGCGGATTATCGCATTTTCTAAGGAGGCGGAGTTATGGTTGAGTCAAAACACTGGTCAAGCAGACTGTTTGTGATCGTCAATTACGCGGTCATGACCTTTCTGTCCCTGAGCTGTCTTATTCCGCTGCTTCACATTTTTGCCATTTCGCTGTCCAACTCGGCTGCGGCAACCGGTGGACTGGTGGTTCTGTGGCCGGTGAATTTTACCCTTGAAAGCTACGCCTATGTGGCAAGACGCATGGCCTTCTGGCATTCCATGCTGATCTCCGTCCTCCGGGTCATTGTCGGCGTCGGCCTGAACATGCTGTTCTGCATCATCTGCGCCTATCCGCTCAGCAAGGACAGGGAACAGTTCCGCATGCGCACCGTCTATTCCTGGTATTTCTTCCTGTCCATGCTCGTCTCCGGCGGCCTGATTCCGCTGTATATGGTCATCCGGCAGACCTGCCTGATGGGCCCCTTCTGGGCACTGGTCATCCCGGGGGCCGTTCCGGTCTACAACATCATTCTTCTTCTGAATTTCTTCCGGCAGACCCCGAAGGAGCTGGAGGAGGCGGCCATCATAGACGGAGCCAGCCAGTGGCGGATCATGTGGCAGATTTATGTGCCCACATCCACTGCAGCGCTTGCCACAGTGGCACTTCTGTCAACGGTCTACCACTGGAATGAATGGTTCAACGGGATTCTCTATATGAAGACGCCGGACCAGTATCCGCTGCAGAGCTATCTGAGGACAATCGTCATCGACATGAAGCTGACCAACATGGGCGCCAATGACTGGCAGGCACTGGCACTGGTATCCGACAAAACCGTCAAATGTGCCCAGATCTTCCTTGCCTCTCTCCCGATTCTTGCGACCTATCCGTTCCTGCAGCGATATTTTGTCAAGGGAATGGTCCTCGGTTCGGTGAAGGGATAAGCGGTTTCCGCTTGAAAATATCGTTCATTCCGTTATACTGTGTACAAAGGCCGGGAAACTGCTGTGCTGGACCAACCCGTGTATCGGCCGGACCGGCACAGCAGGGGAGTGTTCGAAGCGCCCAACCGGAATGACAGGGAAAACGAGGGGGATCATCGTGGACAGCAGAGGAAAGAAACTCAGCCTGAAAAAATCAGCCTTTGTCCGGCTGGGAATCATTACGGTTCTGGCGGTACTGATCTTTTACGTCATCGGGCTGTCGATCAACAATGCCGGCATGCAGAATATGAAAAAAGACCTGCAGGAACAGCTCGAAATGCGAACTGACTCGGTTGCCGGTCAGATGGAACAGGAGTTTACCCGTCTCAATTTCTTCATGCTGGAACTGATGTCCAATAAGGACCTGCTGCGATATACGATTTCCTATTCCTTTCTCGCCGACTACGAGCGCCTGGTTTACATCCGTATGCTCTCCGGTCAGGAATACATGATAAAGCGTTCCTCGGAGATGGCGGATTCCGTCCAGATCATGTTTCCGGACCAGATGAAAACCATTATCACGGAGCAGGCCCTTTACGAGGACCTCGATGAGAAAGTCTGGAACGAACTGCTGGGGAGAACGAAAAAGAACCGGGTGACCTATACCCTCTGGGAAGACAGGCTCTGGATGCTGCTGCCCCGGTATGAAGGGGACAGACCGCTGTTTCTGATCGCCATTTCCATTTCCAGGGACAGCCTGAACAGAAAGCTCAATCAGCTGGGCAGCGGACAGATGGACAGCCTGATGCTCCTTACCGATGAGGGTCAGATCCTTACGCACTGCGGAGAGGAAAGCCTGTTTACGGCAACGGATGGAAACGTTCTTTCAGGTCAGTGGAAAGACAGCCGTACCTTTCATGCGCAG
>JAFUBF010000170.1 GCA_017460325.1 Clostridia bacterium
CCCATATGTCCTGACAGGATTCTCAAAGTCCCGGCTGCCTTTCAGTTACATGTTCCGTCAGGCACAGTCGTTATCAAAGGCCGGAACGCTGAAAACGCCCCAGTGGATGAAAATTCCGAATTTTACCGGTTCATACCACGCCGGAACCCGCCAGGCTGAAAGAGATGCCCAGTCATCCCTGTACGGACCCGACTCAATTCCCCTGTTGATTCTCTGAAGCCATTCCTGCACGCTTTCACCGCTTTCCGACACTCAAGGGAACAGAATTTCCCGGCCAATGAACGGAGAAATCCTCCGGATGCCGGTTGAGTTTCGTATTATAGACGATTTCACCATATAAATCAACGGCTTTTCATCTGAATCACCCGGCACTTGGCCGGCATGGACATGGCGAAAACCGGAAAAGAGATGCCCGCTGGCATCCCTTTTCCGGTTTTATTATTCCTCTGCCGGTTCAGCCGCCGGCCGGTCATCGATGGTACTCACGGATACCGTCATCCCGATTCGAATGTTCTCATTGGGCACAAAGTCGATATAAGCAGGATAGTTGGCCTCACTGCCCTCCTCCGATTCACTGAGATGCGAGATCATGGAAACCGTTCCCGTTGTCTGCATGCTGTTGTTCTCATCGTAGTTAAAGGACAGATTCACCGTATCCCCTTCCCGGATGGACACCAGATCATATTCATTGACGCTGATCTTGATCTGCAGGGAATCCATGGAATAAACGGTCAGGAGTGTATCCCCTTTGCTGACCGTCTTGCCGGCTGCCGTATCCACCGAGGCAATGATGCCGCTGACATCCGAGACGATTTCATTTCCGGTGGCATAGAGTCCATCAAACTCGCCCGTCACTGTTTCAAAGAGCAGATCGCCCCGTTTCACCTTATCCCCGTCCTTGACATGAAAACGGAGAATGGAACCGCTGCCGTTCACGGAGATCTCCGCCGTACGGCTAACCTTTCCCCGGCCGACCCGGGTCTTGGAGGTATAGTCCGGACTCCGGTACAGATAGACATATTCCTCCATCAGCAGCTGACCGGAAATCGTCTCCACTGTATAGGTGGTGTCACTGGCTGCAGTGACAACGCCCACTGCCGTATGTGCCCCGTCACTGGTACAGCTCATATACAGTGTCTCACCGATGTTGACGTACTTGGTCTCCGCGCTGTTATATGCCTTCTCGATATCAGCGGAAATGGTGTACTTGTGTTCAGGGACAATGTACATCACCGCTCCGTACCGGTTCACGACATTTTCCACATTGTCGCCCACCTGGGCAAACACCCCTGCAATGGTTCCATCCGCCGTGGCATAGACTTTATCCGTGGCAATCGTGGCGACCACATTTCCCACACCGATTCTGCTGCCCGCTCTCAGGCTGAAATGACTGATCGTGCCGCCAAAGGGGGCCGTCACGGAGACTACCTCGCCCGAAACAACCGTTCCCTCAAACGTCGTGGAAGCCAGTGCAAACACCGGTACCAGCAGAAATACCAACATGATTCCGATAAGCTTTTTCATATTCTCTCCTCCTGCAACTGCCCCTGAGGGCCTGGCCTGTTTCTTTGCCGCATCGGCGGCGGTTTATTACATGCGCCTGAGTGCCTCAATCGGGCTCAGTTTGCTCGCCTTTCTGGCCGGTGACCAGCCAAAGATAATACCGACGGCGGCAGAGAATCCGACGCCAAGCGCAATGGCTCCATAGGAAATGACAAACTCCGTTCCCATAAGATGACACATGACCGCCGAAAGAATAAGTCCCAGCACAACACCTGCCAGTCCGCCGATCATGGAAAGCAGGAACGATTCGATCAGAAACTGCATCTGGATCTGGCCGGGTTCTGCGCCAATGGCCTTCTTCAGTCCGATCTCCACTGTCCGCTCCGTCACGGAGGTCAGCATCATGTTCATGATGCCGATGCCGCCCACGACCAGTGCAATACTGGCAATGCCGCCCAGCAGAGCCGACATCATGGACATCATGGTGTTCATTGTCTCCTCAATGCTGTCCATCGTGGTAATCTTGTACGTATCATCCTCGTAACTGAAAATCTCGTCCAGCAGTTCCTCCAGTTTCGGCTGAACCTCCGCGGAGGCATTTGCACTGTCCAGATAGATCGTCGCACTGGTGACCAGAGAGGCATTGTTCATTTTGAGTGCCGTCGTATAGGGAATCAGGATCTTGGCCGATCCGGACAGCAGACTGGCGATGGAGGTATCTGATTCATAGATACTAATCACCGTAAACTGAATCCGGTTCAGGTAGATCGTCTTTCCGACGGGGCTCACGCCGTAGAAAAAGGATTCAACAATATCCCCGTTAATCAGGCAGACCCGGGATGAGTTTTCGGTGTCGATCGGATTAATCGTCCGACCGCTCTTCACCATATCCTCGTGCACCTCAAAGTAGGTGTCATTGGTGCCCTGTGCGGTTATACTGGTTTCACTGGTATTGCCTCTGGCTACCGTACAGCTTACCGTCACACTGGGGGAAAGCCCCCGGACATGTTCAATCTCGAGGATTCGTTTCATATCGTCATCATCCAGACCATCCTTGAGATCATTGCCGGTCGTGCTCAGAGTCATTGTCCCGGCGCCCATGGAGGTAAAGGATGAGGAAATGGATGTGGAAACAGCCGAAATGGTGGTAATGAGGGAAATGACCGCCGTAACACCGATCATAATTCCCAGCACTGTCAGAAAAGATCTCAGCCGGTTCTGCATGATATTTTCAATGGCCATCACACAGCTTTCGGTAAACATGTATACATGGCCCATGAATCTGTCAATGACGCTCACGCAAACGTCACCTCGCCCTCCGCCTCGGTCATGACGCCGTCAATGATATTGACAACCCGACGGGCATTTCTGGCAATATTCACATCATGCGTAATCATGATGATGGTATGTCCCTCCTGGTTGAGCGCGTGAAACAGGTCCATGATCTGATGACCCGTCGTCTGATCCAGGGCGCCGGTCGGTTCATCCGCCAGCAGAAGACTCGGCTGGGTCACCAGCGCCCTTGCAATGGCCACGCGCTGCTGCTGGCCGCCGGAGAGCTGATTGGGCATGTGATGCATCCGATCCTCAAGTCCCACTTTGCACAGCATCTCCTCCGCCCGGTCATGGCGCTCGCCGGGGCGTACCCCCGCGTAAATAAGTGGAAGTTCCACATTTTTCATGGCATCCATACGCTGCAGGAGCTGGGAATTCTGGAAGATGAATCCGATTTCCTTTGAGCGGAGGTGGGAGAGCTCCTGTTCATCCAGGTCCAGGACGAGGTTGCCTTTCAGGATGTATTCACCCGATGTGGGCAGATCCAGGCACCCGATGATGTTCATGAGGGTCGATTTACCGGATCCGGACGGGCCGAGGACGGACAGGAATTCCCCTTCATCAATGACAAGCGAAATGCCCTTGAGTATGGTCACGAATTCATCCCCAAGCGGATACTTCTTTACGATATCGGTCATTCTGAAAAAACAGTCTTTCAGGGAAGCCGATGCATCTGTTCCGTTCTGCATACCGTCCTCCCTTACCGCATACCGCCCGGCGGCATGCCGCCCATGTTTCCGCCGCCAAAGTTTCCGCTGTTACTACGCGGGAAATTCTGATTCCGGTTGGAATTGTTCTGTCCGGGATTATTCTGTCCGCTGCCGGATGTAAGGCTC
>JAFUBF010000171.1 GCA_017460325.1 Clostridia bacterium
CAAGGCCAACGCCATCATCAACCTGATGGGCACGGCCGGTGGGATTCTTGTCCTCATTCTCGGCATCCTCTTCAGAACCAGTGCGATTGAAAACCTGACCATGGGGTATATGCCGTTCTTCGGTGTGGTCTGCGGCATCATGCTCCTTGCCCTAATCCTCTTTATGGCCACGGTCAGGGAACCTGAACTGGTCAGAAAAATGCAGGAGGACAGCAAAAAATACGGATATTCAGAGGGGGCCGAAAATACACCGGAAATTTCTCACCGAAAGCTCGGACCTGATGAAAAGAAATCCATGTTTTTCATCCTGGCTTCCATCGTTCTGTGGTTTATGGGCTATAATGCGGTAACCTCCAAATACTCTGTTTATGCGACCACACTGCTTCATAAAAACTATAACCTGACGCTGCTCATTGCACAGGCGGCGGCCATTGTATCCTATATTCCCGTGGGAATCGTGGCATCGAAAGTAGGACGCAAAAAGACCATTATCGCCGGTGTTCTCATGCTGGCGGTGGCATTCGGAACGGCCTCTTTCCTGAGAGAGGACAGTCCGGCGCTTCTGATGAATGCCATGTTCGCGCTGGCGGGCATTGGCTGGGCCACCATCAATGTGAATTCATTTCCCATGGTGGTTGAAATGTGCTCCGATGCCGATGTCGGCTGGTTTACAGGAATCTACTACGCTGCTTCCATGTCTGCCCAGATTGTCACGCCGGTGCTCTCGGGGATGATCATGGACCGATTCGGTCTCACATCGCTCTTTCCGTATTCCGTCGTTTTCGTCGCACTGGCTTTCGTGACAATGCTCTTTGTCCGCCATGGAGATTCAAAGCCCCCGGCAAATATTGATCTGTCGGCACTCCAGACACCGGACGTGGACTGAACCTGCAGGTAACTAACCGCTTTCAGAGGACAGGCTGTGGCCTGTCCTTCTCTTTTGGCGGATCAAAGCAGAGAGATGCCGCCAGCAGAAGAAGAAACTCAAACATGAAAAAGTATCTCGCGTTCGTTTCCCACATCGTCAGATAAATGAACGCGCCCACAAGCGTAATAAATACAGGAGCTGCATCCAGCTGCCGTTTTTTTACCGCACGAAAGCAGGAAAGGGCAGCGATCAGCATCTGAGCATAAAACATGGCGGAGCAGATATGGTAATAGACAGGATATCCTTTTCCGTTGGCATAAATGATGTTTTTGAGTCCGTTATTGATGTCGTGTTCATCCGCTTCAATCAGCTCGTTCAGGTGGAAGGATCCATCTCCGAAAGTGGAAACATTTTTGCGGGAGAGCATATTCAGCATCCGGTTCGGATAGCGCAGGTAATAGACCCGGTCCTTGATCATCCTCCTCAACTGTGCATCCCGCTCCCCGGGATCGCTGAATGAGGTGGAAAAGATCAGCCATCCGCCGTCTCCATACTGACCATAGCCATCATCCTCGTGTACCGGGAGCCCCATGGCAAGGTAGTGCCAGACGGAAAGGCGGTGGGTCTCAAGATTTTCCTTTCCAAGATGGGCAGCATTGACCCGCTCTATGCTGAGGGTTCCGACGGCCAGAATCACGGCAGAAAGAACAAGGCATTCCGTAAACAGTCGAATTTTCTTTTTCAGCAGGGCATCCATCAGGCAGGCAATCGGAAGAATCAGCACGGTAAAGCGTATCTGCGTCCCGATCAGCAAAAGCAGTGCAAAAGCAGTCAGGAGCAGATGCCGTTTCCACCCTGTACAGTTGTCGGCTTTCAGATAAAGGTAAAGCAGGAGGACGGGGAAGGGAAGTGCAAGCACATCTGTATACAGCTCTGCCGTGCAGTAATAAAACGGAAAACAGATCCCCGAGAGAATCAGAAAGTAGATCCCGGCCAGGTCACCTCTCAGGTGAACCGCACATTTTGTACCGCTGATCAGGCCGACACTGAAAAGAATGCCGGCGAATACGGCGATGACCAGATACGTGTCCGTAAATCCGAAGAGACCGAAAAGACGGAAAAGAAACGCGTAGAGATAAACCGTTCCCAGATTGAACGGATACCAGGAAAAATACTGATACGTACGTGGCGACTGTTCATACGATCCAGTCTGTGCCAGATTCTTCGCTGCCGTCACGATCTGTTCCGTGTCGGTAAAGGGGGTATGACGCAGACTGAGCGCACAGAATATCTGAAGGAGGACGAACAGCATCGCACTGAGCAGAATGGTCCCGGTACCAAGTCTTACCGGACGCCGGCGAAGCAAGCCCTGCAGGGCCCACAGAAAAACCGTGAACAGCGGCGTCGCCACGCAGAGCACCAACCTGTTTTTATGGTACAGCGGCC
>JAFUBF010000172.1 GCA_017460325.1 Clostridia bacterium
CCGTAAACAGCGCCACGCTGGAACCGAGACCCATGCCGACGATGGCCGAGGTCGGGTTCAGCATCTCGCGCATGCCCGGGCCGCCCTTGGGCCCTTCATAACGGATGACCACCACGTCGCCGGGTTTGATCCGCTTGCCGTAGATGGCCGCGATGGCCTCCTCTTCGGAGTTGAACACGCGCGCCGGTCCTTCATGGACCATCATTTCCGCCGCAACGGCGGACTGCTTCACGACGCAGCCGTCTTCCGCCAGATTTCCACGGAGCACCGCGATGCCGCCGGTCTGGGAATAGGGATTGTCGATGGGCCGGATGACCTCCGGATCGAGGTTCCTGACCTCCGCCAGGTTCTCTTCCATGGTCTTTCCGGTGACTGTCATCACGGAGAGATCCAGAAGGTTTTTCTTCGTGAGCTCCTTCATCACGGCATACACGCCACCGGCCTGCTCCAGGTCCTCGATGAAAGTGTCCCCCGCCGGTGCCAGATGGCAGAGGTTCGGCGTCGCGGCCGAGATTTCATTTGCCGTGTTCAGGTCGATCTCCACACCGGCTTCGTGCGCGATGGCGGGCAGATGCAGCATGGTGTTGGTGCTGCAACCGAGCGCCATGTCCACCGTCTCGGCATTGTGGATCGCCGCGGCGGTCATGATGTCCCGCGGACGCAGATCCCTCTTCACCAGCTCCATGACCTGCATGCCGGCGTGCTTGGCCAGCCGCAGGCGGGCGGAATAGGGCGCGGGGATCGTGCCATTGCCGGGCAGCGCCATGCCGATGGCCTCGGTGAGGCAGTTCATGGAATTGGCCGTATACATGCCGGAGCAGGAACCGCAGGAGGGGCAGGCGTTCTCTTCATAGTCCCGGACGCCCGCTTCGTCCAGCGTTCCCGCGTGATAGGCGCCGACGGCTTCGAACATATGGCTGAGACAGGTTCTTCTTCCGTCCTTCAGGTGGCCGGCCAGTATCGGGCCGCCGGAGACAAAGATCGTGGGAAGGTTCAGACGTGCCGCCGCCATCAGGAGGCCGGGGACGTTTTTGTCACAGTTCGGGATCATCACGAGGCCGTCAAACTGGTGGGCAATCACCATGGCCTCGGTGGAGTCGGCGATCAGGTCGCGGGTCACGAGGGAATACTTCATCCCGATATGCCCCATGGCGATCCCGTCGCACACGGCGATGGCCGGGAACATTACCGGCGTGCCGCCCGCGGCGCGGACCCCCGCCTTGACGGCTTCGGCAATCTTGTCGATGTTCATGTGACCGGGGATGATTTCGTTGTAGGAACTGACAATGCCGATGATCGGGCGCTGGATCTCCTCATCCGTGAGGCCCAGGGCATAGAGCAAGCTGCGGTTGGGCGCGCGTTCGACGCCCTTCTTGATCAGATCAGACTGCATATTCATTTTTCCTTTCTTCTCTTTATTGAATCCTCCGGCGCTTACAGCAGCCCCGGAATCAGCAGCGGCACAAAGACGATCATCAGAAAGACGACGATCAGGCCGATCAGATACGGGACCACCGCCTTCGCGATTTTTTCAATCGGCAGGCCGGAGATGCCGGTGGCCACGAACAGGTTGATGGCAACGGGCGGGGTGATCATGCCGATGGCAATGCCGACGACAAACAGGATGCCGAAGTGCAGCGTGGAAACGCCAAGCGCCTTGATAAGCGGCAGAAAGACCGGCGTCAGGATGATAATCGCGGAAGAAGTCTCCATGAACACGCCGGCGATCAGGATGATCACTGAGATCAGCATCATAATGACGTACTTGCTCTGCGAAATGGAGAGGACCGAACTTGCAATGGTCTCCGGGATTTTCCAGTTTGCAAGCACCCAGCCGAAGGGTCCTGAGCAGGCGATGATGATCATGATGACCGCACTGGTGCGGGCGGAACCCTTCATGATCTCATAAAGGCCTTTCAGCGTGAGGTCCCGATAGATGAACGCCGAGACCAGGACCGCGTACACCACCGCCACGGCGGCGGCCTCAGACGGCGTAAAGTAGCCGGAGAAGATTCCGCCGAGGATGATCAGCGGCATCAGGATGCCCGGGATGGCCTTCAGGAAGGTCTTTCCTACATTTTTCAGCGAGAATCCGGAGCCTTTCGGATAGTTGTCCTGGTACGCCTGTACAAGCGCAATCGCAATCAGCGCGATGCCCATGAGGATGCCGGGAATGAAGCCGGCCATAAACAGCGTACTGACGGAGCAGCCGGTCAGAACGCCGTAGGTGACAAAGGGAATGCTTGGGGGGATGATGGTGCCGATGCAGCCGCCGGAGGCGCTGGTAGCGGCGGAAAAGTTCCGGTCATAGCCGTGCTTGACCATCTCCGGGATCATCATGCCGCCAATGGCCGCGGTGGTGGCGGCGCCCGAGCCGGAGATCGCTGCAAAGAACGCACAGGCGATGATGGCGACAATGCCCAGACCGCCGGGGAAGCGGCCGAAAACGCTGTTGATGAAGGTACAGAGCCGTTCGGAGATGCCGCCCTGACTCATCAGAGAGCCTGCGAGCAGGAAGAAGGGCACCGCCATGAAGGAGAACGAGTCGCAGGAAGTGAACAGCCGCTTCGGGATCATCTCCAGACCGGTTCCGGTCAGAAGCATCACGAGCAGGGAAGACAGGATCAGCGAGAAGGCGATGGGAACCTTCAGCAGGAAGAAAATGATCAGCGAGCCGAAAAGAATCAGGGCAATCAGACCTTGTGACATGATCAGTTCCCCTCCTTTTCTCCGGCAGCGCCGACATCCACGCCGACAACAGAAGGCGCCTCGATGCGGTCCGACTGTCCGGTTACAAGATTTCTCACCGAGGAGATCAGATTCACAACCGTCTGCAGGCACATCAGGATGCCGCCAAGCACGATGGAGAAATACATATAACCCATCTTGACCCGGAGAACGGGGGACTTCTGCATCATCA
>JAFUBF010000173.1 GCA_017460325.1 Clostridia bacterium
ATTCCTCAGTAGCTCAATGGCAGAGCATTCGGCTGTTAACCGAAGGGTTGTAGGTTCGAGCCCTACCTGGGGAGCCATATCGACATAATCCGAACCACGTATTCCAGATTGGAAATGGGTTCGGATTATTCTATTTCTTCACTCGTGAGGATATGTGCGCGGCCATCAAACGGAATCGGGTCTGTTAAAATACGAGGGATGCCACCAATAACGGTGACATCCCTCTCTTTTCTTGCTATTCAAAGGAAGCCAAATGTGGATACGAAGAATCCAATACAGCGGGTAGTTTTTCAATAACTGGCACAGATCCGAAAGAAATTTGCGATATATCCGTAAAATTTTTACGGACAAAGTTGACTCAATACCATTTTTCCCAATATAATGATGTTGCAACCATGACAAAGGAGTGATTCATTGTGCTGAAAAGGTTTTCAGTAATCAATTTCAAAAATTTCGACCAGCGAGCTGTATTTGAACTTGATAATCCTTCGAACTATGAATTCAATGATGAAGTAGTTCAGAATGGATGTATTACCAAGGGTATCGTATATGGCATTAATGGAAGCGGAAAGTCTAATCTGGCATTAGCCTTATTTGATATAGTACTGCATCTAACTGACAAAGAGAAAGCTTTCGATAAATACGCGGTGTATTTGAATCTTTCGAGTAATAAACCCATAGCAGAATTTGAATATGTTTTCGTTTTTGACGGCATAGAAGTAATTTATAGGTATGGGAAAAAAGATGCGATGACTTTAGACTATGAAACACTTGATATTGATGGAAATGAGGTTGTTAGTTACGATTATAACACAGGTAGAGGTTACACGATTCTTAAGGGAGCGGAGACTCTTCAGTTGTCTTCGGAATTACAAGCAGGTACAGAAAAACTGTCAAGAGTAAAGTTTATAAAAAGCAATGCAATTCTGGAAAACAATGCAATTAATAAAGCATTTGTATCATTCACCTCTTTTGTAGATAATATGCTGATGTTCTATTCTCTTGATAGTAATAGATATCAGGGTCTAAATATCGGCGGCGGCTCATATACTCAAGGCATCATTCGTCATGGCAAGATAAAAGAGTTTGAGCGGTTTCTCCACGAGCAAGGAATTGATTACCATCTTGTATCATTAGATATCAATGGAACAGATGATATTTTTTGCCAGTTTCCGCGACAGACGGTTCCTTTTAACATGGTTGCTTCAACCGGAACAAAATCACTTGCACTGTTCTATTACTGGTATACAGTCATGCCAAAGGCTTCCTTTGTTTTTATTGATGAATATGATGCCTTTTATCACTTTGAGCTTTCCCAGGAATTAGTCAGGCTTGTTCGCTCACTGGTGGGTACTCAGGTATTCATGACAACGCATAATACTGATCTGCTGTCTAATGAGTTGCTTCGCCCAGATGCGTATTTCATTATTGAGAATAATGTGATTGGGTCTTTGGACAAGAAGACAGATAAGGAATTGCGTAGAGCACACAATCTTCAGAAGATGTACAAGGCAGGGTCTTTTAATGAGAAAACCTGTGAAATGCTTTATCGTTGAAGGTGTTGATAGGGATGTCCGATTCATTAAGGAAATGACCAGCACTTTCTTTCGAGGAAAGTTTGAATCATTAGTCATTTGTTTGCCGGCAGCGCAGAATATCTATATGCTTTATGAAAAGATGAAAAGGGACAGTTTTGAAACAGACCTCATCGAATTAATCAGAGAAGATATAGCAGAAGCGAGAGAGGCTCTCGACGGAATAACACGGCAAAGTATTGATGAAGTATATCTGTTCTTTGACTTTGATATCCACCAAAACAACTTGACGGGCACCCAGAACCCTTTAGCCGTTCTTAGGACAATGGTTGATTTTTTTGACAACGAAACTGAAAATGGAAAACTATACATAAGCTACCCAATGGTAGAAGCAATTTACGATTATAGAGAAGGGCTATGCGAACCATACACATGATGTTGGTATCCCCTTGAAAGAATAAACGAATACAAAAAGGTCAGTGGAAAAGATAATCCACACGCAAGCAGACACTTTCTGAGATATGATGAATGGTGTATGGCTATTGCAATCTTTGGATTGAGGGTTATGTGCCTTTTTGATGTTGACGAGATCGATTATTCCTTTTTCTCAAATAGAATCACAGTAGAAACGATATTTGATCGTCAAAAAGAGCTGATGGAAAATAAGAAGTCAATATTCGTGCTAAGTGCATTTCCGGAGTTTCTATTGGACTATTTCCGCTGTGACTTTTGGACAAAACATGTTAATCGTCGTAAAAAGAAGTATGATCATTGTCCCAAAGTTATGCATCAATAAGTATAAACGAGGTTCAAACGGGAGATCAACATCGTCAACTCACCACCACTTCTGAGCCGGAAAATCCGGAAGGCAGCTGCTCCCATGCAGGTGCCTTCCGGATTTTTCATTTCCCGCCCGTCTTCCTGTCCCCCTGGGTTGCGGACCGCCCCAGCATGCGCCAGAGTGTTGTCCGGCCGATGCCCAGCTGTTTGGCCGTCAGCGACTGATTCCCTCCGTTGGCTGCCAGGATCTGCTCGGCAATGCTGCGGTTAATCTCCTCCAGCGTCTTTCCCGCAAAACTGTCCGTCTCCATCCGGCGTATCCGCCGGTGAATCCGCCGCTCCTTTGCCAGGATCTCCGCCATCTCATTGGCTGAGATATACGGCCCATTACTCACCACCGTCAGCTCCTGCAGCACATGCTTGAACTGGGCATAGTTGCCCGGCCAGTCATACTCTACCAGCATGTTCATCGCCCCCGGTTCAAACCCGGAAAGCTGTTTCCCCAGTTCCTCATTCAGATTTCCCAGATAGACCGTGGACAGGGCCGGGATTTCATCCCGGCGACTGCGCAGCGTGGGCAGGTTCAGGGAAAGCGGTCCCAGGTTGACCATCATCTGGCGGATATAGTCCGGCAGGGGCACCTCTTCCTCCTCATCACAGGAGAAAATCAGCCAGAGTCGCCGGGAAATTTCCGTTCCCGCAAGCATATGCAGCAGTGCCTGCTGATGCTGTGCCGGTACTTTCTCCAGGTGCTGAAAATAGATTGTCGTGCCGGTGGCATTCAGCGGTGAAGAGTGATGCTCCAGCAGGAAAGACCATCCCCGGTCTCCCAGCTGTTCCCCGTCCGCCACGATGAAGGGACGTGTCCGCAGGCGGCTGTTCAGGTACAGATATCGGGCGATCTGTTCCTTCCCGGTACCCACCTCCCCCATGATCATAACAGACCTCGCCGAGGCCGCAATGGAATCGAGCATCGGTTTCATCGTTCCCATGGATCCGCTGATACTGAAAAAGCTGTTCATGAACAGATTCTCGCATTCGGCAGCGTCATAGGAACGGATTCCGGGATGACGGGCGGGAAGGGGGATGTTGCCGGACTGAATCCGGAACAGGTAATAGCGACGGTCCTGAACCACAAAGGTGGAGCCCGTGATGGCATGAAGGACACCGCCGACCTGTCGGTACGTCAGGTTTTCCTCATCATCCCGGATGACGGGAATCCGGCGCTGCAGATAGGCCAGCATTTCTGCATCCGTGCTTTGCTGGAACGAGAACACCAATTCCCGGGATTCATCAAAAACCAGACACTCCCTGGAGTCACTGCTGAGGATGCACCGCAGAAACAGGTTGTCATTTCTTATCCGGCGGAAGCTTCGCCCCTGGGCCTCCGCCTCCCCCAATGCCTGCAGGATGCTGTCCTCACCGGAGGTGATCAGCAAGGCATTGAGCCCTTTCATCCTTGCCAGTCCGTGTGACACTTTGTCACAGATGACCGACGTTATGCCCTGTTCAATGAGCCGGTCCAGTTCCCGGGAGGCTTCCTCCGCGTCGTGCACCGTGGCAATCGGCGCCGTGATGCGCAGAAGATTGCACAGCGTATGGGCGCTTCTTGTGACCGCAGGAAATCCAACCACGGCAAACTGATCCGTATAATTCTCGGTGAGCTTGATGACCCGCAGCACATCATACACCGATACACTGATTTGAACCACCGGCAGATCGGTAACGGTGCGGATCATATCCGCTGTGCCGCCACGGGAAAGAATGACATCATACCGGGTACTGTCCAGCCTTCTGACAATGCCGACCCCTTCCTCCAGGTCTCCGATATAGATATCCAGCTCAAGCCCCGGAAAATGCTCTGCCGCATGGATAAGGGAGACTTTCATGGAATCATACGGCGCAATCACCAGGACGCGGATCGGTGTTTCAGACTGGGCTATCATCTTTTCTACCTCCTACACTGTTGCTCTGGCTTTCGGCGCTGTATGGTTAATACGGTACACTATGTGACAAACTGATGCAGGACACCGGACCCGCTCCTGTCACTGATTCACAGAAACCTCTGTTTAAAAACGGAACAATTTGCCTGTTACGAATGTTATCATACCCAAGGAAAAGAAGCTACAGGTCGGTACGTTTCGTATTGAAACATATTTTTCATCAATTTTTCTTCGAAAACTCATTTTGTTCCAAATTAAAACATTATTTTTCAAAAACTTCATTCATTTGCCCATTATACAATCCTATAATGAGTGCAAATGAGACACTCGACCGAACAAGGAGGATGCTCATGATTCGTTTAATGATTATTGCGGACGATTTCACCGGCGGACTGGATACCGGTGTCCAGTTTGCACAGAAAGGAATCCGCACCCGGGTAGTGACCGACTGGCAGACGGACTATCGGGAAGCCGCCGACGGCTGCGAGGTTCTGGTCATCGTCGCGGAAACACGTCACATCCGGCCCGCCGAGGCATACGACATTGTGTCCCGGATCGTCCGGAAATCCGTGTCCCTTAACGTTCCCTTCATTTATAAGAAGACCGATTCCGGACTGCGGGGAAATATTGGTGCCGAGCTGAGCGCCGCACTCGAGGCCAGCGGGGCATCCGTTCTCCCCTTCCTCCCCTCCATGCCCGCCCTGGGACGGGTCACGGTGGGAGGCATCCATACTATCGGTGGCGTCCCCGTCGCCGAATCCGTCTTCGGTAAAGATCCCTTTGAGCCCGTCACCGAGTCGGATGTGTGTCGGATGATCGGGATGCAGAGCAAAGTGGCAGCCCTGAATGGCACCCCCGACCAGTTCCCGGAGGGGAACGGAATCTGGGTGATTGATGCCACTACCGATGCGGATCTCCTCGCCGCCGGTCAGCGACTCTGTCAGGACGGTCGCCTTCGTGTCATGGCCGGCTGTGCCGGTTTCGCCGCCGTGCTGCCGGATCTCCTCGGCCTTCGCCGGGAACACGCTCCGGAGCTGCCGCCCCTGGCTCCCGGCCTTCTGGTTCTTTGCGGCAGCGTCAACCCGATTACCCAGTCTCAGCTCGATTACGCCGAGAAGGGCGGATTTACCCGGGTTCACATTCTGCCGGAGCAGAAACTGGAAGCCGGGTACTTCGACAGTGACGCAGGTCAGGCTGCTCTTGCCGCCTGGCGAAACCAGTACGAGACTGTCCCCTGGTTCATTCTGGATGCCAATGATTCGGACCCGGCGAACCGGCAAAGTGCCGGGTACATCGAATCCCACGGCATGGACCTGGAGGAGGCCCGGCAGTGCATTTCAGGGTCTCTCGGGCGGATCCTGCCCGCGCTGCTTGAAAGTCCCGTGAACCGGTCCATGCTCATTACCGGCGGCGATACGCTGCTGCAGTGTATGAACCGCCTGCAGGTCTCCCAGATGGAGCCTCTCCTTGAGGTCTTCCCGGGTGTCGTCCTGTCCGTATTTGAAACAGCCGGGCAGATGCGGTATGTCATTACCAAGTCCGGCGGTTTCGGCAAAGAGACGCTGCTGTGCGACCTCAGAGACCTGATCGCAGGGCAGGCCCGTTAGCCGGCACATTAACAGTTGTTACCATGGCAGCGATGCCGGAAACGGCCGCTGCTGATAAAAGGAGGAAACGGTCATGGCCTATCCCGTACTACCCGGGCTAACCCCGGACGGACGCATCTACCAGAATGCCGACATGGGAACACTGGAATCTTTCCTTCCCACCGGCGGCTATCCCACCGCGCACGCTCCAGCCATGCTGGAACTGCCCGACGGCGCAATGCTGTGCTGCTGGTTCGCCGGCACTTATGAGGGAAGTGCCGATATCCGCATCATCTGCTCCCGCCTTGAAAAGGACGGCCTCAAATGGTCGGATCCCGTGGACATTTCAGGCGATCCGGACAGAAGCGAGCAGAACCCCTCCCTGTTTGCCGGAAATGACGGCAATGTGTGGGCCATCTATACCGCACAGAAGGACCGGCAGGCCGGCAAGGACAACATGCAGTTTACCTCGCAGATCCGGGTGCAGAAGAGTGCGGATGGCGGCAAAACCTGGGGCCCCTATGAGACGCTCTTCGCCCGGGAGGGCAGCTTCTGCCGGCAGCCCATTCAGGTCCTTGCAAACGGACGCTGGATCTTCGGCAACTGGCTGTGCACCGACAGCCCGGACGGACTCTCCGGCGACCCCACTGCCTTCCAGATTTCGGATGATCAGGGCAAGACCTGGCGACAAGTGGACATGCCCGACAGCCGTGGCCGTGTCCACGCCAATGTAGTGGAACTGGAGCCCGGTCATCTGGCCGCGTTCATGCGCAGCCGTGAGGCAGACAACATCTACCGCAGCGAATCCACCGACAACGGCGACACCTGGTCCGCCCCCGTTCCCACCCCGCTGCCCAACAACAATTCCTCCATCAGCGCCCTGAAGCTGAAGAGCGGACGTGTGGCCATTGCCTACAATCCGACCTGCACGCCGGATCCCCAGCCGGGCAAGGCTGCATGGCCGGGACTGCGTTGCCCCGTGGCCGTGGCCCTCAGTGAGGACGGCGGTCTCACCTTCCCCCTGATCCGCTATATGGAGCGGGGTGAGGGATTCATGGGTGAGGAAAACAAAACCAACAACCGTCAGTATGAATACCCCTATCTGATGCAGTCCAGGGACGGAATGTTGCATCTGGCGTATGCCGCCTATACCCGTAAGGGCGTCAAGTACGTCCGTTTCAGCGAGGAAGATGTCATCGGACAGAAACGCGAGCGCGTGGGCCTCTACAACCCCACCGCCGCCCAGACCAAGTAAGCGGAGGACAGTCATGCTTGAAAGCTATAATCTGAAAATGCCCCATGCAGTGTACGGCGGCGTCAACGCCATGGACAACATCACCGCCATCATCCGCAGCACCGGCGCCAAAAAGGTGGCCATGTTCACTGACCCCGGCATTGAGAAGACCGGCCTGTTCGCCCTTCCGGAGGCGGCAGTCAAGGCCAGCGGTGCGGAATACTACGTACTGGATGACCTGAAGCCCGAACCGACCTATATGGCCGTTCAGAAGCTGATCGATGATTTCAAGCTGCAGGGTGCCGACCTTATCGTCGCCTGCGGCGGCGGCAGCGTCATGGATGCCGCCAAACTGGCCAGCATCCTGGTGACCGATGAGTACGGCGTAAAGGAACTGCTGGACAATCCGGGCATGGCAAAGAAGTGCGTCCCCATCGTCCTGATTCCCACCACCGCGGGCACCGGCGCCGAGGTAACGCCCAACGCCATCGTGGCCGTTCCGGAAAAGGAACTCAAGGTGGGCATCGTCAATGACAACATGATCGCGGACTATGTCATTCTGGATGCGCGGATGATCAAGAACCTGCCCCGGAAGATTGCGGCCGCCACCGGCGTGGATGCGCTGGCCCACTGCATTGAATGCTATACCAGCAACAAGGCCAATCCCCTTTCCGACACCTTCGCCCTCCACGGCCTGGACCTGATCATCAACAACATCATCCCGGCCTGTGATGATCCCGAGGCCATGGAGGCCAAGAACGCCATGCAGGTGGCCGCCTTCTACGGCGGACTGGCCATCACGGCCAGCGGCACCACCGGCGTCCATGCCCTCAGCTATCCTCTGGGCGGCAAGTACCACATTGCCCACGGCGTCAGCAATGCCATTTTGCTGGTGCCCGTCATGAAGTTCAATGAGCCCGTCTGCCGGCAGCGCTTCGCCGACTGCTATGACCGCTGTGCTCACGATGGCAGCAACTGCAAAACCGTCGAGGAGAAGAGTGCCTGGATCATCCGCAAACTGGATGAGATCGTCCGTCATCTGGAGATTCCCACCAGCCTGCAGGAGTTCGGCGTTCCCGCCTCGGATCTGGATGGCCTGGTAGAGGCCGGTATGCAGGTTAAGCGTCTGCTGGTCAACAACATGCGTGAAATCACCCCGGCCGATGCCCGGAGCATCTACGAGCAGGTACTGTAAGAAGGAGAAACACCGCTATGAAAAACGTGGATATCAAGGGAATCATCCCTCCGATTCTGACCCCCATGAATGCAGATGAAAGCCTGAATCTGCCCGAGCTTCGCAATCAGATCGAACGGCTCCTGACCGGCGGCGTTCACGGACTGTTCGCCTTCGGAACCAACGGCGAGGGATACATTCTCAGCGAAAATGAGAAATACGAAGTGCTGGAGGTCATGATCGACCAGGTCAAAGGCCGCGTCCCGGTCTATGCCGGCACCGGCTGCATCTCCACCAAGGACACCATCCGCCAGAGCATGCAGGCCGAAAAGATGGGCGCCGATGTACTGTCCATCATCACCCCCAGCTTTGCAGCTGCCTCGCAGAAGGAACTCTACGACCACTATACCGAGGTGGCCAAGCACGTCAACATTCCCATCATCCTTTACAACATTCCCGCACGTACCGGCAACCGTCTGCTGCCCGAGACCGTGCGTGACCTCATCCGGGACGTGGATGTCATCGTCGGTGCCAAGGATTCAAGCGGCGATCTGGACAACCTGAAAGCCTATATCCGCCTGACCCGTGATCTGGACAAGAAGGTGGCCATTCTGGCCGGCAATGACGGTGCCATTCTCACCTGTCTCAGGGAAGGCGGCGCGGGCGGCATCGCCGGCCGGGCCAACATCTGGCCGCACACCCTGGCCTCCATTTACGACCGGTTTGTGGCCGGGGATCTGGAGGGCGCACAGCAGGCACAGGATGCCATTGCTGTCCTGCAGGGAGCTTTCAAATTCGGCAACCCCAATACCATCATCAAGCGTGCCGTGGAAATGCTGGGTTACCCCGTCGGCCGGTGCCGCGCACCGTTCAACTATGTGCCTGAGGAGGGCATCGCCGCCATCCAGAAGATTCTGGATGACAACGCCGCCCTTGGCCTTTGCTGAGTACAGGAGGAAGAGATAATGAGAAAACCGATTCTGGGCATTACCATGGGGGATCCGGCTTCCATCGGTCCTGAAATCACCGTTAAGGCCCTTGCCCGTCCCGACGTCTATGAGAGTTGCTGCCCCATTGTCATCGGCGATGCCTGCATGCTGGAAAAGGCCAAAGGACTGGTGGGCCATGAGGAGATCGTGATCCATCCCGTGCAGGACGTCAGGGATGCCCTGTTCACCCCCGGCACCATTGACGTGTATGACATGAATCTGGTTAATGCCGACACGCTGCCCATCGGGCAGGTTTCCGTGGAAGCCGGCGAGGCTGCCTTCCAGTACGTGAAGAAGGTCATTGAGCTGGCCAATGCCGACATCATCGACGGCACCGTGACCAATGCGTTCAACAAGGAGGCCATCAATCTGGCCGGCCATCACTACTCCGGCCATACCGAGGTCTACGCGCATTATACCAACACCAAAAAGTACACCATGATGCTGGCCCACCGGAACATGCGAGTGGTCCATGTTTCCACCCACGTTTCCCTCCGGGAAGCCTGTGACCGGGTCAAGAAAGCCCGGGTGCTGGAGGTCATCCAGATCGCCAATCAGGCCTGTCTGGACCTGGGCATCGAGCATCCCACCATCGGCGTGGCCGGCCTGAACCCCCACAGCGGCGAGAACGGGCTGTTCGGTCGCGAGGAAATCGACGAGATCATCCCCGCCATTGAAGAGGCCAAGGCTCAGGGCATCAACGCCGAGGGCCCGGTACCGCCGGATACCGTTTTCTCCAAGGCCCGGGGCGGCTGGTATGACATGGTGGTGGCCATGTACCACGATCAGGGACACATCCCGCTCAAGGTGGTGGGCTTCGTCTACAACCATGAACGCAAGATGTGGGATGCCGTTGAGGGCGTCAACATCACCCTCGGTCTTCCCATCGTCCGGGTCTCCGTTGACCACGGCACCGCGTTCGATCAGGCCGGAAAAGGCGTGGCCAATGAGCTGAGCCTGCTCAACTCCATTGATTATGCCGTCCGTCTCTCCCTTTCCCGCCTTGCCAAGAAAGGCAACTGACATCGGCTCCATGAGGGCACTGCCCTCATCAGCATAAATTGTTTGATCCACATACGGATCAGAAAGGTGGAAAACCATGAAAAAGACTCTGGCTCTCATTCTGGCTGTCCTGATGATGGTCGCCCTCGTTCCCGCCCTCGCGCTGGACGCCGACCTCTCCTTTGGCACTCAGGAAACCGGTACCGCCGGCTATACCTATGCCACTGCCATACAGACCGTTATCCAGAAGGTCGAGGGCATCAACGTGTCCCTGCTGACCAACTCCGCCGGCAACGTTTCCTCCCCTGTTCTCATTCAGGAAGAGGAAGCTGACCTGACCATGTCCAACTCCGCTCCGGCGCTGTGGGCTGCCACCACCGGCATTGAGTCCGCCAACGTTCCGGTTTGCCCCGACGTCCGCTGCATCGCCGGTGGCCTCGGCCATGACTTCGTGAACGTCATGTTCACCCAGAAGTTCGTTGACGAGACCGGCATCAAGACCGTTGAGGAACTGGTTGAGAAGAAGTACCCCATCAAGCTGGTCATCAAGAAGAACGGCACCCTGGGCGAGCTGGCGGCTGAGAAGGTCTTCGGCGTTCTGGGCGTCACCTTCGACGACATCATCTCCTGGGGCGGCGTGGTCGAGAAGACCGGCGGCGCTCAGATCAAGGACGGCCTGCAGGACGACCTGTATGAGATGACCGTTGACCACATCGGTGCCGGCCAGGCCAACACCACCGAGCTGTGCATCAACCATGCCATGTACGACGTCCAGCTGTCCGATGATACCCTGGCCAAGCTGTGCGCGGAAGGCTTTGACTATGTGACCGTCGAGCCCAACACCTGGAACGGCCAGACCACCGAAATCAAGACCGTCGGTTCTCAGCAGTGTGTGCTGGTCAGCGCCAACCTCGACGAGGAAGTCGCCTATCAGATCACCAAGGCCATGTGCGAGAACAAGGAAATCCTGGCGGAAGCCTCTGCGGCTCTCGGCTACTTCGATCCCACCGTTGCCGGCTCCAAGGCCCTCACCGGCTGCGAGCTCCATCCCGGTGCTGCCCGTTACTACAAAGAAATGGGCTATGCCTTCGAGTAATCTCCGGATCTGAACCTTCTCAGATAAAACCAGGCCGGGGCACGGGCAACCGTGCCCCGTGCAGGGCATTTCCGTGCAGGGGCCAAGCCCCGGATACTGACAAGAAAGGAACAGACTGATCATGTCAAATCAGGTTCGCAAGTACTGTACGATCGCGCTGACTGTTGCGTTCTTCGTCTTTCAGATGTACCTTGCCCTGGTCAAGCAGCTGACCGTCATGCTGCAGACGCCTCTGCACATGTGCTTTGCTCTGGCGTTAGTGTTTCTTTACAACCCCATTGACAAGGGCTATCAGAAAAACCTCAAAAAGAAAGCCGAAAAGAACGGCACAACGGTGACCGACGAACAGCTGAACAAATTTGCCTGGGCCCGTTGGATCGATCTCATTTTCTTTGCCGCCATCATCTTTGTGGCAATCTATACCGTCAACAACGTGGATCGTCTCCGCAACTTCGACAAGGTTACCTCACAGGTTCTGAACATCGACTATGTGGCCATGGTGTGCATTATCGTCCTCCTCCTGGTGGCCGTCCGCCGCACCCTTGGCAACGTCCTGTTCTTCTTCATCATTGCCTTTATCGTCTACTCCTGGACTGCCCAGTTCTTCCCCCGCGGAAGCGTCTTCTATACCAAGGGCAAGTCCTTCCCGAAGATGCTCAAAACCTTCTGTGCCGGCATGACCATGGGTGAAAACGGCGTGTACGGCACCCCGCTGACCACCAGCTGTACCAGCCTGTTCTACTTCATCGTATTCGGTGCCTTCTTCTCCGAATGCGGCGGCGGCCAGCTGCTGATCGACGTCGGTCTGAAGTTCTCCAATAAATCCTCCGGCGGTCCTGCCAAGGCAGCCGTCATCTCCTCCGGCCTGATGGGCATGGTTTCCGGTTCTGCCGTGGCCAACGTGGCCACCACCGGCGTTATGACCATCCCCATGATGAAAAAGATCGGTTACGAGCCCGAAGAAGCCGGCGCCATTGAGGCTGTCGCTTCCACCGGCGGTCAGATCATGCCGCCGATCATGGGTGTCGGTGCCTTCATCATGGCTGAAATGCTGGGGACCAACTACCTGAACATCGCGGCGGATGCCATTATTCCGGCATTTGCCTACTACTTCGGCGTATTCGTTCTGGTTTCCGCTCTGGCCAAGAAACGTGCCAGCCGCAGTTCTCAGTCCGAAAGTGCAGCCATTGAGGTCAAGAACCCGCTGCTGCCCCGCCTTTACCTCCTCCTGCCCGTTGTCGTGCTGATTGTCAGCATCATGAACGGCTTCTCCCTCATGCGCAGCGGCATGTACGGCATCTTCGTCTGCCTGGCCTGCAACGTCGTCAGCTTCTTCCTGGGCGGCGGCCTCAAGAATGCCTGGCACAGTATCGTCAACGGCATTGAAGGCGGAAACTTCGCCGGCCTCAAGCAGCTCTGGCAGAGCATGCTGGCCGGTGCCAAGTCTGCTGCCGAGATCGCCATTCCCACCGCTGCCTGCGGTATCATCATTGACGTTATGACCGAGCAGACCTCTCTGGCCACCAACCTCTCCGGCATTATCGCCGGCCTCGGCATGAGCAACCTGTTTGTCGCGCTCCTGATCGCCATGATCGGCTGCATGCTCCTGGGAATGGCTCTGCCCACCGTCGCCGCCTATCTGGTTGGCGTCACCCTGTTCGTTCCCACTCTGCGTTCTCTGGGCATCGAGCCGCTGGTAGCCAACATGTTCGTATTCTACTACGGCATCATGGCCCAGATCACGCCGCCTGTCTGTGTCGCCTCCTATACGGCTGCCGGCATAGCCGGGGCGGATGCCATGAAGACCGGTCTGCGCGGCATGCTGTTCGCTCTGGTCGGCTTCCTGGTCCCCTTCGTCTTCGTGTATAACCCGGCCATCCTCCTGCAGGGTTCCGTGATTGAAATCGTCCTTGCTGCCGCGCAGTTGCTGGTTGGCACCTACTTCCTGGCGCTGTCCGTCTCCGGCTATTTCAAGCGCGAGCTCTCCTGGTGGATCCGCCTTGTGTTCTTTGTCGTCGCACTGGGATTCATCGATCCCAACTGGATTACCACCCTGGCCGCCCTCGCCGTCGGCGTCGGCCTGGCCGCCTGGATCACCGCTTCGACCAAGAAAGCTGCCTGATTTTCCCTGCGTCCCGGCCAGGCCGGGACGCTTTTTTGCCCTGTCCCGACCGGTGTCGGGGCGTTTCCTTTTCTGCCCGCTTTTTGCCTTTTCAGCCGGGATACCCTTGTGATATAATTTCCGTAAAGCAAAAGGGGGTGAGTAGGATCAACCGTCGACGAATTGCCCTGATTATCTGCGCAGTGGCAGCTTATTTTCTTCTGATTTTCCTGCTCGTTCAGGCTGAATCCGGCAGTAATGGGGATGGTGGTATCCATTCCTATCGGGATGCGTTCTGGTATTCCCTGGTGACGCTCACCACCGTGGGATACGGGGATTTTTCGCCCCAGTCACTTGGCGGACGGCTGATTGGCGCCGTCTTCCTGATCCTCTCCACCGGTATTCTGGCACTGCTGTTCAGCCTTGCCTATTCCCTGCTCACCGGCCGGCTTTTCCCGCATTTCCGTCTCTGGCGGCACCGACGCAGCAAATGGATTCTCTTTTACCCGGACAACGAGGCCTCCCGGGCTCTGGCCAGCCATTTCCCGGAGGACTGCGTCATTTTCTGCTGCTCGGACCGGAAAGACAATCCCTCTTTCCTGTTTCTCGGCGACACACCGGAAGCCCTTCTGTCCCTTCCCTTTGCCACGCAGGGAGAACGTCTCCTCTTTGCCATGAGCGAGGATGTCGAGCAGAATGAACATCTGGCCAGTTCCCTTCTTTCCCGCCCCGTCCGGATCTATTGCCGGGGCGAGGGGCTGAACGAATCCCTGCCGGACAACATCGTCCGTTTCAATCAGTACGACTGTGCTGCCCGCCTTTACTGGCAGCTGAAACCCCAATCCCCCGGTGGCGAACAGATTGTCCTCCTGGGAGATGGGCACTTTGCCCGGTCCCTTCTCCGGCAGGGCATCCTGACCGCCCCACCCGAGTGCACCTTTGAACTGTTTGGCGACTGGCATCTCTTTAATGCCCTTCACACGGAAATCAGTCAGTTGCCCCCGTCCATTCTCCGTCTTCATTTCCATTCAGAGGACTGGACCATGAGCCGTCCGGTTCTCCAAAGTGCCAGCCGGATCATCATCTGTTCGGACAGCGAAACAGAAAACCGGGATCTGCTTCGGCTTCTCTGTCAGTACTATGTCACAAAGGGCGAATTCCATGTCCGCGCCCATCCCGGCTTCCAGAAGGCGTTCTATTTCGGAACGCCGGACATGCTCTTTACGCCGGAACTGGTTATGCGCCAGCGCCAGAACATGCTGGCCCGGTCCCTGCATGACATGTACCGAAACAGCGTTGACTACCCCGTTCCTACCTGGGAGGAACTGTCCGACTTCCTCAAACGTTCCAATCTCGCCGCTGCGGACCATATACTCACCAAGGTCCGTCTCCTCCTGCCGGAGGAGAATATCCTCACTCTTTCCTCCGAAACCTGCAGGAAAGCGGCCGAGAAATACGAAACCCTTTCCCCGGAGCAGCGTGAACAGCTGCGTGCCATTGAGCATTACCGCTGGTATACCTTCCATGCCCTGTACAACTGGCAGTATGCCCCGGTCCGCAACAATGCCGCACGGCAGCATCCCATGCTGGTTCCCTACGAAGCGCTTCCCGAGGAAGAACGCGCAAAAGATGACAATGCCTGGCTTCAGCTGAGCACTCTTTCAAGCGAGGTGAACGTATGACGCTGCTATTCGTCATTCTGCTGGTTTCCTGTATTTTCCTGGCCGCCATCCTGAACCTTTCTCTGCAGTCCTCTTTCCGGGATCGGGTCATGCAGTACAGTGCCGGCATTGCCGTTTTTCTCGGCATTCTGTTCTACTCGTACACCTATACCTGTATGTCCGGCTTTTCTGCCCACACCGTCCTGCGGGCCGTTCTGATGATCTGCCGGATGTTCAGCGGGGTCAATGACTTCGACGGCTTCCGTTCAACCCCGCTGGGTCAGTCCAACTTCCTGGTTACCCTGTTCTTTCTGGCCCATTTGGCCGCCTTCTACGTCACCGCAAGCGCCGCCATTGAAATTCTCGGCAAACATCTCCTCCGGCGCATCCGCATCGCCCTGCTCCGGAAAGGTTCTCTTTCGCTTTTCTACGGCTGCACCCCTGAATCCATTCAGTTTGGCCGGCGTTACGGACAACACTCCTCTCTGATTTACGTGGTCGATGAGGATAACAACACGTCCCGGAGCATTGTTGAATCCATTCGCGGCATCCTTTTTTCCGGCGGATCTTCCCTGTGTACCACGCAGGAATTTCTGCGGACCATCGGTCTCCATGACAGTGATAGCCGGCAGCTGGATGTGTACTGCATGAGCGAAAACGCCGACCAGAATCTGCGGTACGCCACCGCATTCCTGGATGCCATCCGCCAGCGGAACATCTCACCGGACAATACCAGTCTGTTTCTGCTGGGCATTCAGGAAATAAAGACCGCCGGGCTCATGGCACTGGGCGATCAGTACGGGTACGGACATGTTTTTGCCAGCACCAATCACGAACTGATTGCCCGGCTTCTGATCCGCAAAGTGCCGCCCTGGTCCCTTCTGCATTTTGACCGGAGCGGGCGTGCCACCAACAACTTCCACGCCGTCATTGTCGGTTTCGGGCAAATGGGCCGCTCCGTGCTGCGTCACCTGGTCATGAACGGACAGATGGAGGGCAGCAATTTCCGGGCCGACATCTTTGACCAGAACATGTCCAGTCTCGCCGGTCTCCTCCGCACCCGTTATTCGGCCATGATGGAGGAATACGACATCCTGGTTCACGCGGACAGTGCCCAGTCAGATACCTTCTATTCCATCCTGCGGGATTCATCTCTCAGTATGATCATCCTGTGTACCGCCAGTTCCGCCATGAACCGGGAACTGGCGCTGGACATTGAACACTGGTATGAGGTCAACGGAAACTGTCCGGTGATCATTCAGTGCACACCTCATACGCTGACCATCGGGATGAATGAATACCATCTGGGCGACTTTGATGTCCGTTCCATGGATCGCATGGCCATGATCATCAACCACACGTACACAAACGGCCCTTCCGAGGAAATCGACTGGCGCGGCTGTGATCCCTTCTCCCGTGCCAGCAGCCGGGCCTCTGCCGACTTTTTCCCCGCCCTCCTCCATGCCTCCGGCCTCACCAACGAGGAAGTCCTGGCCGGAAAGTGGCCACCCCCGCCCGATGTCCTTGAAAATCTGGCCAAAAGTGAACACCAGCGCTGGTGTGCCTTCCACCTGTCCATGGGCTATCGCCCCATGAGTGACACGGAATTTAACGAACGGGCCGCCCGGTATCAGGCAGGCGAAAAGGTCCGGATTACCAAGAATTCCGAGAACATGAGCCATGCCTGTATCGTTCCCTGGGATGAACTGGACCACCTGTCTGAAAAGGAGAAAGCGGTGACGGGAAAGAAGACGGATTACAAGTCCATGGACCGGAACAACGTTCTGGCCATTCCCGACATGCTTCGAAAGGAGCGTGAATCTCTTGACCAACGGTGATGTTTTTATCAGCTATCGCAGAGACGGCGGCGACATGGTTGCCATGAACCTGTATCAGGCACTGAAAAAGCGCCGGTACCGTGTCTTTTACGACATCGCCGTCCTGCGTTCCGGGAACTTCAACGAAGAACTGTATCAGCGCATCCGTTCCTGTAAGGACTTCATCCTGATTCTGACCCCCGGTTCCCTCGACCGCTGCATCTATGATGAGGACTGGGTCCGGATGGAAATCGCCGAGGCCATACACCGAAAGAAAAACATCATTCCCTTCATGCTCAACAACTTCGAATTTCCGGATTATCTCCCCGAGGACATCGACGCCATCCGGTATATGAACGGCATCCGTACGCAACCGGAGATCTTCAACGAAAGCATTCGCCGGCTCTGTACACGCTTTCTGATTTCAAAGCCCGCCCCCGGCAGGAAGAAGCCCAACATTGGCCTTCTCATCTGCCTCCTGATCTGTCTGCTTTCCCTTGTCGGGTTGATTGTTTATTTTCTGACCTCCTCCGATCACCTCTGATTTTATCCCGTTGCAAAAACGCCTGAACCGGACAAACCGCGTCCATCTGCCAGTTCTGAGCAGCTCTGATATGCGGGAACTCCCCGGTGCTCACAGGCAGGACGAAACAGGCCCTGTTCGCACCTTCTTACCAAAACTTCCCTCTGATTGACCGGCTTCCTAAAACAAGGTTTGACAATCTGGAACACTTGCTTGAATATTGGTAAAATTGTGCAAAAATGTAGTGGTGCCTTTGTACAGCCAGGGGAGGTGTGCGAATCTTCGTTTCCGATCGTGCCCGTCAAATGCAGCCCGTGTTTCCCTCTTCCCAGGGGTCCCGAAGCTGCAACCGCCGGAAATGATCTTTGCAGGATTCCTTTTCCCTGATACGTGTTCAGTCGGTTTTTTTCACCTTCCCGTTCCCGAAATCCCGTGGTCCGACCATCCTGGACAAGTGAGCATGAATGTGAAAACTTCCTCCCGACACGTCCATCCCTGAGCGTTCAATATTCACATATCGAAAGGAGAATCATATGCCTAAATTCAAGTTTCCCGGATTCGATTTCTTCCCTGCTTTCCCGAAGAAGAAGAAATCAGACAACTGGAGCAAAGATCCAATCAAGGCCCTTCTCGATCCCATGTGGAAGAAAACAACCGGCATACAGAAATCTACTGTGGACAATGCCCTGGCCCTGTGGGACAGTTACTTCGCACATATGATGGATGCGCAGAAAACCTTTGTCGAGTCCACACCGGACCTTTCCTCTCTCCTTGAAATGTTCCCGATGCTTCTCATGACCCCGAAGGATCTTATGAAGAGCATGATGGAACTTCAGGAACTGTCCAATAAGTTCTTTGTCACGCAGACCAAGGCCTTCAAAGACTTCTATTTCAAGGGACAGGACAAAGTTTACGGCAAGGTGAAAGAAGTCGCAGAGAAAGCCGTGGAAGCAGCGAAAAAGAATGCGGACGAGGAGCCGGAGACCAGCTCTGAACCCGTGGCTGAAATCGAGCAGCCGGCCGCCGCTGAGGAGACCGTGAAACCGGTCGCCGTGGAAGCCGCAAAGCCGGCCCCTGCAGCCAAAGCAAAGGCAGCCGCCGAACCCAAGGCAGCGGCCAAGAGCACCCCGAAGCCGGCAGCTCCGGCAGAGGCTGAAAATAAGCCCAAGAAAGCACCCGCAAAGAAGCCCAAGGCAGCCGCACCTGATACCAAGGCGAGCTCCACGGAAGCCCCCAAGCCCCGTGTAAGGAAAAAGGCGGAAGCAGCTCCTGCGCCCGCCGCTCCCGCTCCGGCAGCTCCCGCAACTCCCGCTCCCGCAGCTCCGGCAGCTCCTGCTCCGGCAGGCGACAATACGGCCGCAGCTCCGCAGCAGTAAGTACGATCTTCCGATTTTCCCTATATACGCATACAGCGGAGAGAGTGCATTGTGCAGTCTGTCCGCTGTTTATCTATCATAAGGTCCCAGCTGTCATTTTATTTCGCGTGTGCTTTGTAATCCTCCACAGCCATGCGAATCCGTGCGGCCGGTGTAATCAGGTTTGACAGGCTATTGCCATTGTTCTGGGTATCAATAAGAGCGGCAATATACCGTTCCATATTCACGGTCTGGTAATAAGGCTTTTCCAGCAACTCCGGCTTCTGATAAATCAGATCTGTGGTGAAAACCTTATCAAACAGTCCCTTCTCATACGCCTTGTCAAACTTATCAAAACCATTGGTAAACAGGCCGAACGTTGAGAAGAGGAACACCCGCCGTGCACCCCTGTCTTTCAGCTGGCCGGCCACGTCGATCATGCTTCCGCCCGAGCTGATCATATCATCAATGACGATACAGTCCATGCCCTCCAGGGAGCCGCCGCAGAAATCATGGGCAATGATGGGATTGGTTCCCTCCACAATTCTCGAATAGTCCCTGCGCTTGTAGAACATCCCGATATTAACCCCAAAGAGCGTTGCCAGGAAGACCACACGCTGTGTGGCACCCTCGTCCGGTGCAATGAACATCAGGTGATCACTGTCGATTTTCAGATCTTCGTATTCCGTCAGAAGTGCCTGAGTAAACTGGAGAGAGGGAGAAACGGATTCCAGGCTGCGCAGCGGCGTAACATTCTGCATTCTGGGATCATGGGCATCAATGGTGATGACGCTGTGAACATCCATCGTTTCCAGTTCCCGCAGCATCATCGCGCAGTCAAGGGATTCCCGCGTCGTCTTCCGGTGCTGCCGTCCTTCATACAGGAACGGCATAATCACCGTGATCCGTTCGGCCTTGCCATTGCAGGCCGCGATAATCCGCTTCAGATCCTGATAATGATCATCCGGTGACATCCGGTTGAGCTGGCCATCCATTTTATACGTCAGCGAGGAGTTGCATACGTCGACAAGAATATAAATATCCATGTCCCGGACGCTTTCCTTCACAATTCCCTTCCCCTCACCGCTGCTAAACCGCGGGCATTCCGAAGGAATCAGAAAACTGTCCGAATTCCGCCATTTCGTGATGATCCTGTCGACCTTTTCACCCATCCGTTTTGCAGATTCCAGTGCGATGATTCCAAGTCTTCTTCCCATACCGCTTTCACCTCAGTTCATATTTTCATAGCTGAAAAAATCAATCAGCATATTCCCCATGATGTCACTTCCAACCACATAACTGCCGTGGTCCTGTCCCTCCAGGACCACTTTCGTTGCATTCGGCAGATGGGCCGTGATCTGATCCGTTTCCTCAGGCCGGACCAGGTCATTCTCCCCCACCGTCACCAGTACGGGAATCCGAATATTCCGAAGCTGTTCCGGGTTAATCTGCGGCTCTTTCAGCATCAGGGTAATAAGCGGATTCGGACTTCCCATGTTCTGCCGGCGGCAATCTTCCAGAAAGTCCTCTTTCAGCCCCTGGGGCGAAAGATTCGTCCCGCTGATGGCCATGGCACAGACGGTTCCGGGATGCCGGATTTCCAGCAGCAATCCGATGATTCCCCCGTCGCTGTGTCCATAGTACAGGGGCTGCCGGAGCTGCAGTGCCTGAATCAGCTGATATACATCCTCTGCCATATCCTCATAATGGAATTCCTGAACCGGGCCGCTTTCCCCGTGTCCTCTGGAATCCGGTGCAATGACCCGGTAACCGGCAGCCGTCAGCTGTTCAATTTCCCGGTCGAAAATCAGATGCGTTTCACCGTTGCCGTGAATCAGCACCACCGGGCGCCCTTCTCCCACATCCAGATAGCGCAGCCGGATGCCACGCACTATAACTTCAGCGTTATTCTCAAAGTGCATTTGTCTCTCCTCTTTCACCGTTCTCCCTGAGAATGGCTGTACCCGTTCTTTTTCCGGCGCTTCCGGTCCGGAACTGACACATTCAGTATATCAAAGACCGCCCGTGAACTTCAAGATGTATTTCACAAAACTGGCCCCAGCACCCCCCGTACCCGGGAAAGACATTGGAGCGCTTCTGTGATCGGAAACTTTCCTGCCATCCAACCTTTGGAATAGACCCTCGGAAAGGAAAAGGAGTGCAGCCACTGGCCACACTCCAAAGGAGAGATCATCGACTCATCCGACGAAACTCACAGCATCTTAAAGATCCAGGTTTCCCTCTGCAAGTACACTGGCAAGGAGATTGACGATCATCATCAGACCGGCAGTTTTCTTCAGGTTCATTTACCTGTCCTCCTGTAAAGCATATCATTTGATCCTATGTTCAGGGAACGTTGAATTGAGTCCAAAATATGCCCCGGGGACCTGTTCTTTCCCCAGGACATGAAAAGGCAAACAGAACTCATTTGTTCCTGTATTGTCATGAGTCTTTCAGCTGTCCGCTGGTTTACTCCTCCGGATTGGCTCCGATAACCGCCTTGATCCGGCGGACACCGGCGGAGGAGGACTCTTCCTTCTTGATCTTGAAGCTGACCAGTTCGCCCGTATGGGTCGCATGCGGTCCGCCGCAGATCTCCTTGGAGAAGGTACCCATAGTGTACATGCGGACACGCTCGCCGTACTTGCTCTCGAACAGTCCGATGGCGCCCTCCGCCTTGGCCTCTGCAACGGTGGTTTCCTTCATCTCAATCGGGGCATCCGCCTGGATCCACTCGTTGACCAGTTTCTCCACCTCGGCAATCTCCTCCTTGGTCATCTTCCGGCCAAAGGTGAAGTCAAAGCGCAGACGCTCCGCCGTGATATTGGAACCTTTCTGGGCAACCTCCGGTCCCAGCACTTTCCGCAGGGCCGCATGCAGCAGATGCGTTGCGGTATGCAGGCGGGTCGTCTGAACACTGTGATCCGCCAGGCCGCCCTTGAAGCGCTGCTCGGCACCGGCCTGGGAATTCTTCTGGTGCTCTTCGAAGTGATGCTTGAATCCTTCCTCATCTACCGTGAGACCATGCTCACTTGCCAGCTCACGGGTCATCTCAATGGGGAATCCGAAGGTCGCATACAGATCAAAGGCCGTCATTCCGTCGATGACCTTGCTGTCGCCCAGTCTGGCGACGATCTTGTCAAACTCCCGTTCGCCCTGACGCAGTGTCCTGGCAAAACGGCTCTCCTCCAGCTTGAACTGCTCAATGACAAACGCCTCATTCTGACGCAGTTCCGGATACACCTCTGCGTACTGATCGATGATGACCTTGCCAATCTCCGCCGTGAATCCCTCCGGCATTCCGATTTCCATACCATAGCGCACGGCACGGCGAATCAGGCGGCGCAGAACGTATCCCTGGTCCACATTGCTGGGGCTGACCCCGCGCGGATCTCCCATAATGAAGGTCGCGGTACGGATGTGGTCCGCGATGATGCGGAAGGCCTTGGTGACCGCTTCGCTTTCCTCATACTGTTTTCCGGAAAGCTCGGAGATTTTGGCAATAATCCCGGTAAAGGCATCCGTCTCATAGACAGTCTTAACACCGTTCAGTGTGCAGATGGTCCGCTCAAGTCCCATGCCGGTATCCACGTTCTTCTTTGCCAGCGGCACATACTGCCCATCTGCCGTCTTATTGTACTGCATGAAGACGTCGTTCCAGATCTCAAGGAACCGTCCGCAGCTGCAGGCAGGGGAACAGTCCGGGCCACAGGGCGGCTGATCCTTGATGATGAACATCTCCGTGTCCGGGCCGCAGGGACCGGTCTGGCCGGCAGGGCCCCACCAGTTATGCTTTCTGGGCAGGAAATAGATGTTTTCCGGCTTTACTCCGTTCTCCATCCAGTAACCGGCCGCCTCGTCATCCCGCGGAATGTCTCCCTCACCCTCAAAGACGGTAAAGGCCAGCTTGTCCTTATCCAGTCCGAGGTAGTCCGGGCTGGTCAGGAATTCCCAGCTCCAGGCAATCATTTCCTTCTTGAAATAATCGCCGAGCGACCAGTTGCCCAGCATTTCGAAGAACGTAAGATGGGAGGAATCGCCAACCTCGTCAATATCGCCGGTACGAATGCACTTCTGAACATCCGTCAGGCGTGTTCCGGCAGGATGTTTGCTGCCCAGGAGATACGGAACCAGGGGATGC
>JAFUBF010000174.1 GCA_017460325.1 Clostridia bacterium
AGCCTCGTGAAAAAAATGCGGATGCCGCAAAAATTTCATGGAGGTCATGGCGATGCAGTATGCAAGAAAACAATATGTGGATCAACTGATCCGGAAAAAGGACAATGGACGGATCAAAGTGATTACGGGTCTTCGCCGGAGCGGGAAATCCTACCTTCTGTTTACCCTTTACCGTCAGTACCTTCTGGACAATGGCGTAGGAGAAGATCAGATCGTAGGACTTGCTCTGGATGAGATCGACAATGCGAAGTACAGGAATCCATTTGAACTGAATAAAGTCATAAAGGAGCGGATGCCGGATAAGGATAAACGCTACTATGTGTTTATCGACGAAATTCAGTTTGTGACTGAAATTCCCAATCCGTATGTGAATGATCCGAATGAGAAGCTCACCTTTATCGATGTGGTGCTGGGGCTGATGAAGCTTCCCAATGCAGATATCTATGTAACAGGAAGCAACTCTAAAATGCTGTCATCCGACATTCTGACCCAGTTCCGCGACAGGGGCGATGAAATCAGGGTGTATCCGCTGTCCTTTGCAGAAGTGTATGAGCATTATGAGGGCGATAAGCGCGGAGCATGGCGTGATTACTACGCCTACGGCGGGATGCTGCTGGTGTGGACGATGGAATCGCATGAGGAGAAGAGCCGCTATCTGAGGGATCTGTTCAGCAGGACCTATATCAAAGATGTTCTGGAACGCCATCAGATAAACAACGACTTGGAAGTTCTGGAGATCCTTCTGAATGTGCTTGCATCCTTTATCGGTTTCCTGACCAATCCAAGCAGGTTGTCAAACACGTTTGCAAGTGAGCGGCAAATTCGGATTGCACCCGATACCATCGATACCTATATCGGCTATTTCATGGAAGCGTTTCTGATTCAGAAGGCAGAGCGGTATGATGTAAAGGGGCGGAAGTACATCAAAACGCCCGTCAAGTACTACTACTCCGATCCTGGCCTCAGGAATGCAAGACTCGGTTTCAGGCAACTGGAAGAGACACATCTGATGGAGAATGTTCTTTACAATGACCTGATCCGCAGAGGCTTCGATGTGGACGTCGGCGTGGTCGAGCAGAATGTCAGGGACGATTTTGGGAAAAATGTCCGCAAACAGCTGGAAGTAGATTTTGTGGTCAACAGAGGCGATGAACGATACTATATTCAATCTGCCTTATCCATTGATGATCCGGAAAAGAAGGAACAGGAGATTGCTTCCCTGATCAGGATCCCCGATTCCTTCAGGAAAATCGTCGTCGTGAAAGACTACGTGAAACCGTGGCGGGATGAAAATGGTATTCAGTATGTTGGCATTGAGGATTTCCTTCTGGATGAGAGCCTCATTTCCAGATAGCCAATGCTCGTGAAAAAAGTGCGGTTTGCCGCAAAAATTTCATGTGTGACAAAGGGCAACCCTGCTGGTGAAATGGCAGGGGTTTTTCATGCTCAAAAGCAGATTAACCGGATATATACACGTCAGATCCATTGATATGATGTACGGCATTTCCATGAGCGGGGCCAGTGTGATCCGGTTTCCGGCCACAGGGAACAATCCTGTTGCGTGTGCGGTGATTGATGCCGGGATCACGCCTTATCCCTGGCTGTGGCCGATTTGCCGGCTGATCGCCCTCCGGGACCGGATAACGGTTATGCCGGGCCAAATCCGTGCACGTCAAGAACTGGCTGCGCCACCGGAACGGTGGATGCCCGCGGGCGAAGATCCGGAGGAGGCGGATACCTGAGTTCGAGAAACATCCTTTCACGCCACGGACGATCTGCAACGTTTTCCGGTCCACCAACAATTTTGCAATGCTGTACCCGGTTGCACCGGCAGATCCCCGCATGGAGTACCGGGTTGGGGAGAAAGAGAAACGGGCGCGGATATACCTGCAGTATTTATCCGCAAATGCGTTTCCAGCCTATGAACTTTCCGTGAACATCATCTCCTTTTCAGCTCCTACTGTACCTCTCTATTTCGTACATAAAATTCCTCCTGTGCAACAGTGGAATTTTTGCATGAAGTCCGATATAATGAATGTGAACAGACGTGGCCCTGGGTTATCCGGCAACGTTCCGGATGACGGGAAAGAATGGAGGTGCAATCGTATGGTGATGGAGGAATCATTTTTGAAATTATCGGAAACGAGTCCGGATCTTCCGCTGATGCCGAAAGAAGATGTCAACAGAATCAAAAAGAAGCTGGGAAAGAAGTACAGGAATGAGTCGGACTGGACGACGATAGAAAACATCCTGAAAAGCTACTCTCTTATTACAGCGGCACCTCTTCATTCCACGCTCCGTGTAAGGAATGTATCCGGAGTTCTTTGTGAGGCAGATGTCCTGATGGCCTTTACGAATATGGATGACTGCGAGAAGCATCTGAAGAACCTTTGTAAAATGGACAGCCGTATCGGTCCGACGTTTCAAAGAGGAACAATATCGTTCATGGATCTCACCTGGCTTGCTGACAAAACGCAAAAGGATGTTTTCATTGACATGCAGGCCAAACCCAATACTGTGTTTATGTCGTTTTCCCCTCGAACGGCTGAACTCCGCGCAATGGTGCTGTACCGGCGAGGGTGACAGACGGGGAGAGACAGAGTTCCATTCCCGGATGCGTTTGCGGACGGTTAATAAACACAGATAGCCCCGCAAAGAAGCGATACAGGCCGAAAGGCGGAGAGGTTTCGCGTACTGGCATGGACGGCCTGATTTCCAGGAAGGGCGGCCTTCCATGGACGAAAGCCTGCCAAAAAATGAGCGGGGATTCATCGGAAATGGAGGCCTTCTTCCCTGTGCGAATGTGCTTTGTCATGCCGGGGACTTTATGGGAAGATGATCTGAACGCAGGAAAACGTTACTGTTCATACCCTTGCCGGATTCAATAAACACGGGCATTCCTGAGTTTGGAGGGTCGGGTATCCCGTGTATCCCGGGCTCGCCATTCTTGAAGTTTTCCATCATCTGCACACCGATCAGCATCCGCCCGATACCAATGTCTTCCGGAATTTTGTCCTGCGCATCAGGGCAGTAAGGAAACGGTCATAGCCTGGCCTTCGCGGTTCAGCGACAAATACACGGCAAAAGTTATTCTGATAACGGGAAAACGGCAGACAGCTGTATATCCAGGGTATTTTCGGACAGGGAATGCCGGAAAGTTCCGGATCCTGTCAGGAAAGGATGCAACGCCGGAAGGCGAATAAAATGTATGGTGAAAGGGGAAAGCGAGTATGGCGGGAAAAAAGATCACACAATATGATGTCAGGAAGCTTCCGTTTCCAATTCGTCCGGGAGATCCCGTGTTCTTTATCTATGATTACGATGAGCACCCCATTGAAGAGGTCGAGGCAACTTCAGTGGGGATTAATGAAGAGGGCAGGCTGCTGATTGAATGTGATCGTCAGGAATACGAAATAGGCAAAGAGGACGCAGTGTTTCTCAGTCGTGAGGATGCAGAGAGGTATGTGGCAGATCCGGACAGCATTCCGGATGATTATGGCATAGTGAAATACAGGAAGTCAGATCTTCCGTATCATCCGGGCATGTACTTTTATTACTGTGACTATGATGGATTTGGGAGGAAATGGGACATCTTTGAAGAGTATTACACAGAGGTCCGCTTTGACAAAGATGGAAGCATCAGGGTTGGAGACGGAGAAAGTGAGTGCACGGTAGCAGGAGAGCGTGTGGATCCCTGTTTTGAAACGCTGCGAGAAGCACGGGCGTATGTGAAGTCGCACAGGTTCCCGTAAGACGAGGAAGAAGCGGGATGCGAAAGGATGGGGAAGATGCATTCCGGCAGCCATAGATGCAATTTGGGCACACGAAGATGGACAATGCAAAACAGCCCGGGAACAGCAGACAGCGAACAGCTGATCTGCTTTTCCGGGCTGTTTTTCGAGCGGAGGCGGGGTCTGTCATGCGAAAGATTCTCAGTCCTGACGGATGAGCCTTCATATGCCCATGACCGGTGTTCCATGGTGGGATGGGGTCGAAGGGTTGAGTTGCGTTCCTGGCCTTAAACCGTATTAGCGTGGCGAACCTGCCTAAAAAGTCAAGGGTCCCAACATCTCCAGTCCCAGATCGTTCCGTATAGTCTGTTTTGAGTGTTTGAAGCGATTTTGATCAGTGCTGAGAGCACGTTTGGAAGTGGGGCTTCTTCCCGGAAATAAAAGATCCCCGGAAGACAGGAACTGTGCCGTCTTCCGGGAATGGGAAAGTGTTTGAGTTCGGGCATGTGCGCGGCGGCGCTCCGGGTACGGATCCGGCGGACACGGGAAACCCGGAACGTCTGTTATTCGGTCAGTCCGCCGCCTTCCAGCACCAGGCTGTCCTCATAGTCAACACCGTAAGTTTCGGTCAGGGTTGCCTCATAGTCCTTATGGAAGAACTGCTCAGAGGCCAGCGAACGGATCTCCTCGTTGATCCAGTTCAGGAGCGTTTCATTGCCCTTGCTGACGGCCGGCGCGATGGTGTCCTGGCTGCCCAGGGAGGGGATGCCGACGGTATATCCTTCGTTCTGCAGGGCATAGGCGATGACCTCAGTGTTGTCGTTGGCCCAGGCGGCTGCGCTGCCGTTTTCAAGCGCGGTCTTGGCATTGGCATAGGTGTCAAACTTCTGCAGGTGGATTTCGGGGTTGTTCTTGATGAGATAGTCCTCCGCAGTGGTGCCGGTGATGACGATCACCAGATCGTCTGCGGTGAGCTGGCTGAGGTCCGTGATGACCCGGCTGTCGGGGGAGACGACACCCAGTGCGACGTTCATGTAAGGCAGGGCGAAGTCGACCTTTTCGGCCCGCTCCGGGGTTACGGTGAAGTTGGCCAGCACGATATCGACCTTTCCGGTTTCGAGATACTCCACCCGGTTCGCGGCCTCGGTGGAGACAAAGTTGATTTTGACGCCGAGATCCTCGCCGATGCGGCGGGCAAAGTAGACATCATATCCCTGGTATTCGCCGTTCTCATCCACGTAACCGAAGGGATTTTTATCGGAGAAGACACCGATGTTGATGGTGCCGGAGGAACGGATCTCATCCAGCGTGCGATAGACCACATCTGCGGAGGCGATGGCGAGGAGGGAAAGGGTCAGTACGAGTGTTACGATGACAGCAATGATCTTTTTCATGGGAGTTCTCCTTTACTGCTGTTTGGTTTTCGGCACTGTTTGACTGACACGGGACGTGATTTGGCAAACCGGTGCGAGGCACCGGACCAAATCCTTTCAGGCACTATGCCTTGCTTTTTCGGACATATTCAAAGGACTGGAGGAATTTCCTCGCCTGTTCGGTTTTCGGCGCGGTAAAGAACAGTTCCGGGTCGCTCTCCTCCAGAATCTGCCGGTCACCGAGAAGGATGATCCGGTCGGCAACGGCCCGGGCAAAGGACATCTCATGGGTGACGATGAGCATCGTCTTCCCCTGATCTGCCAGGTTTACAATGACATCCAGCACTTCCCGGACCATTTCCGGATCCAGTGCGGCGGTGACCTCATCAAAGAGCAGAATCTCCGGGTGCATGATCAGGGCCCGCACGATGGCAACGCGCTGTTTCTGTCCGCCGGACAGTTGCCGGGGCCAGCTGTCGACCTTTTCCCGCAGACCGACACGCTCAAGCAGGGTGAGGGCCTCGGCCCGGGCATCCGGGCGGGTGCGCTTTCCGGTTCGGACCGGGGCGAGCAGGATGTTCTCAAGCACGGTCAGGTGGGGGAACAGTTCATAGTTCTGGAAGACCATGCCGATTTTCTGTCGCAGCTCCGGGAGGTTTTTGCTGCCATGGCGTATCGGCAAACCCCGAAGCCGGATCTCTCCGCCCTGGATATCCTCCAGGGCGTTGATGCATCTCAGAAGGGTGCTCTTTCCGCATCCGCTGGCACCGACGATGACCACGACCTCGCCCTCGCGGATCTCAAGGGAGAGATCATCTAGGACGGTCTGCCCTTCAAACCGCTTGGTCAGATGCGAGATGCTCAGGACTGTCTCCGCCATGCGATTACCTCCAGTGCTGTTCGAGTTTTTTCGCCACCAGGCTGAGGGGCCTGCAGGCGAGGTAATAGAGCAGGAAGATCGTCAGGTAGACGCCGAATGCGGCGTTGGGACTGGCTTTCCGGTTTGCCTCAATGATCTGCTGGGCGACCTTGAGGACTTCCACCACGCCGATCAGGGTGACCAGGCTGGTGGTCTTGATCATTCGGGTAATCAGGTTAATGGACTGGGGAATCAGCCGGCGAATGGCCTGGGGAAGGATGATGTGGCGATAGATCTGGACGGGCCTGAGGCCAAGGGCTGCCGCGCTTTCCCACTGGATGAGGGGGACGCTGCTGACGGCGCCCCGAACCAGGTCGCCCATTTCCGCCGTTCCCCAGAGGGAGAAGACGATGATGGCCGCCGTCTCGCCGGAGAGGTTCCACCCGAAAGCCCTGGTGGTTCCAAAGTACATGAGAAACAGGAGAACCATCTGGGGCATGATGTGGATGATGCCCAGCCAGACCCGCAGGACACGGGCAGCGACGGAGCGCTTCCGGCTGGCACAGATGCCCAGCAGGATTCCGGCCACCAGGCTGATGCCGGCGGCGATCAGGGAGATACGCAGAGCCACCCAGAGGCCGCCCAGGAGGCGGGCGAAATTCTTTCCCTTGAAAAGAACCTCAAGTCCCAAATCCGGCATGCCGAAGCCTCCTTTCAAAGAGCGTGCCCAGCAGCGAGAGGGGCAGGAGGATCAGCAGGTAGGAAAGAACCAGCAGGAACAGGCTCTCCGTGGTCCTGTAGTACAGACCGATCTGATCTTTGGCGGTGAACATGAGGTCCATCAGGCTGACGGCGGAGAAGACGCTGGTCTCTTTCATCAGGAAGATGACGTTGGCCATGAAGGCCGGTGCGCTGATGGCCATGGCCTGAGGCAGGATGATGTGGAGGAAGACCTGGAAGCGGGTGAGCCCGAGACTCAGCCCACTCTCCTCCTGAATGCGGTCCACGGCTTCCACACCGCTGCGGAACGCCTCCGTCATATAGCCCCCGCCCAGAAAGGCAAGACCCAGGATGCCGCAGGCCTCCGGTGCCGTCCGGATCCCCAGTTTCGGCAGACCGTAGTAGATGAAGAACAGCTGGACCAGCAGGGGTGTGTTTCGGCTCAGCTCCACATAGGCGGCGGCAATCCTGCGGATCACCGGGATGTGCCAGTGGAGGACTGCGGCGCAGACGAGTCCAACCAGTGTGGCCAGGAGGATGCCTGCCGTGCCGGTGCGAACCGTCAGCCAGGCGGCTTTCCCGTAAAGGGGCAGCACGCGTTCAATATACCCCCAGTCCATCTGCTCTCATCCTTTCGTTCAGTGTCCGATAGCGGCAAATCCGTTTTCAAGATCGGCCAGGATATCATCGATATGCTCCGTTCCGATGGACAACCGGATGGTACTTGGCAGGATGCCCTGGTCCAGCAGTTCCTCCTGCGAAAGCTGGGAATGGGTGGTGGAGGCGGGATGAATCACCAGGCTCTTGACATCCGCCACATTGGCCAGCAGGGAGAAAATCCGGAGATGGTCGATAAACTGCCAGGCATTGTCCTGTCCGCCCTTGATGTCAAAGGTGAAGATGGAACCGCCGCCGTTGGGGAAGTACTTTTTGTAGAGGGCGTGATCCGGGTGGTCCGGCAGGGACGGGTGATTGACCTTTTCCACCAGCGGATGCCCGGCGAGAAATTGGACCACCTTTTCCGTATTCGCGACATGGCGCTCAAGTCGCAGGGACAGGGTTTCAACGCCCTGGAGAAGCAGGAATGCGTTAAAGGGAGAGATGGTTGCGCCGGTATCCCGCAGCAGGATGGCACGGATATAGGTGACAAAGGCGGCCGGGCCCACGGCATCCGCAAAGGAGACCCCGTGATAGCTCGGGTTGGGGGCGGCGATGTTCGGGTACTTTCCGCTGGCCTTCCAGTCAAACCGGCCGCTTTCCACGATGATGCCGCCCAGGGTCGTGCCATGACCGCCGATGAACTTCGTGGCGGAATGGACGACGATGTCCGCACCGTGCTCAATGGGACGGATGAGATAGGGGGTGCCGAAAGTATTGTCAATTACCAGAGGCAGACCGTGGGCATGGGCAATCCTGGCAATGGCGTCAATGTCCGGAATATCGCTGTTGGGATTGCCCAGGGTTTCGAGATAGATCGCCCGGGTATTTTCCTGAATGGCCCCCTCCACCTCTGCCAGGTTGTGCGCATCCACAAAGGTGGTTTCAATGCCGTACTGGGGCAGGGTGTGGGCCAGCAGGTTGAAGCTGCCGCCGTAGATGGTTTTCTGGGCCACGATGTGACCGCCGTTTGCCGCCAGCGCCTCAATGGTATAGGTGATGGCCGCTGCGCCGGAGGCCAGTGCCAGGGCTGCGCTGCCACCCTCAAGCGCCGCCAGCCGCTTTTCCAGCACTTCCTGGGTCGAGTTGGTCAGCCGGCCGTAGATGTTTCCCGCATCGGCCAGTCCGAAGCGATCTGCGGCATGTTTGCTGTTATGGAACACGTATGACGTGGTCTGGTAAATGGGAACGGCTCTGGCATCTGTTGCCGGATCTGCCTGCTCCTGTCCGACATGGAGCTGCAGGGTTTCAAATCTGTACTGACTCATGGGATGTTCTCCTTCTTTGTCTGTCCCGGTACTGAGCCGTCCGCTTTTTGGCCGTGACGGTTCAGACGGGGGAATGTTGCAGATTGTCGGTGCTCTGCCGGCATAAAAAATCCCGGCAGTTCGGATGAACTCCCGGGCTAATGGCAAATGGACGTGCTGACAGCGTCAACAGCGATTCATTCGGAGGCGCAGATCACCGTGAGGGAACGCCTCCGCCACAGAACAAGCCCGGGAGACAGGCATTCGACAACACATGAATGACCGGAACGAAGAAATGAACCACCCGAACATTCCTGACACCTCCTTTCATGTTTCCTTGGCTTTCGGCACCGTATGATTGACAGGGGACATGATCTGGCAAACCGGTGCAGACTTTGCCAAATCTTTCTGATGATTTTCAGCCATGGCCGAAACCGTTTCGGATCCACTGGTCGGCTGATGTTGGGTATTGTAATACCATTCACCTACTATGTCAATAGGTAAATTTCAGATTTTTTTCCCGGTCCGCTTCTGGTAATCCTCCAGCGCGGAATGGATGGCCTCCTCCGCCAGCACACTGCAGTGCATCTTGTAATCCGGAAGGCCGTCCAGAGCCTCAGCCACCGCCTTATTGGTCAGCTTTTTCACTTCGCTGAGGGGCTGTCCCTTGATCATCTCGGTTGCCATGGAACTGGAGGCAATGGCGCTTCCGCATCCGAAAGTTTCGAACTTGACGTCCTTGACGACATCGTCCTCAATCTTCAGGTACATCTTCATGATATCGCCGCACTTGGCGTTCCCGACTTCACCGATGCCGTTGGCATCCTCAATGACCCCGACGTTCCGGGGATTGCGAAAATGATCCATCACGGTTTCACTGTATAATGCCATGATTCTGATCCTCCTTGTGATATTTCTTTGCCTTTCGGCACCGTATGATTGTTCTGACAACCGGTGCAGACTTTGCCCGCGCCTTTCCTGCTCAACTGCCTTTCGGCACCGTACGAAGGACAGGACATCGTCTGACAACCGGCGCAGGTTTTGTCCACGCCTTACAGAATGAAAGGTTTTTTGCCGGCCATCAGGTCCCGCCAGATGGGGGAGAACCCGCGCAGATAGCTGACAACTTCCTTTACGGAACGGATGATCTCCTCCACCTCCGCCTCCGTAATCTCCTCCCCGATACTGAGCCGCAGCGAGCCGTGGGCCACGTCGTGGACCCGCCCGATGGCCAGCAGCACATGACTGGGATCCAGAGAGCCTGAGGTACAGGCCGAACCCGAAGAGGCACAGATGCCCCGGTCATCCAGCAGGAGCAGCAGGGATTCGCCCTCAATGCCCTCAAAGCAGAAATTTACGTTGCCCGGAAGACGGTGAACGGCGTCCCCGTTGAGCGCGGCATGGGGAATCTCCCGAAGACCGTCAATCAGGCGATCCCGCATGGCCTGCAGGTGTGCGGCATTTTCGGACATGTGATTCACGGATTCCTCCAGGGCAGTGGCCATGGCGGCAATCCCCGGAACGTTTTCCGTGCCGGCCCGCTTCCCCCGCTCCTGGGCGCCGCCCTCGATCAGGGGGAAAAGGGGAATGCCCTTCCTGACATAGAGGAAGCCCACGCCCTTGGGCCCGTGGAATTTGTGCGCGGAGGCGGACAGCAGATCAATCTGATCCTCTTCCACGTTTACCGGAATATGCCCGACTGCCTGGACGGCATCCACATGAAAAGGAACCTTCCGCTGTCTGCAGATCCGTCCGATTTCCCGGATGGGCTGAATGGTCCCGATCTCATTGTTGGCGTACATGATGGTCACCAGGCATGTATCCTCCCGAATGGCCGCCGCGACTTCTTCCGGCCTGACAAGTCCATCCTCATGCACGTCCAGGAGGGTAATTTCATAGCCTTCTTTTTGCAGTTTATCCAGGGTGTGCAGGACGGCATGATGTTCAAAGGCGGAGGAAATGATATGCTTCCTGCCCTTTCTGGCGCCCGCAACGGCGGCAGACCGGATGGCCTGATTGTCCGCCTCACTTCCGCCTGAGGTAAAAGTGATTTCCTTTGGCTCCGCGCCAATGACTTTGGCAATTCGATTACGGGCTTCCTCAAGAACTTCCTTTGCCTCCTGCCCGTGTGCATACAGGCTGGAAGGGTTGCCCCAGCTGCTTTGCATCGCCTCAGTCATTGTCTGAATGGCCGCCTCGCTCATTCGTGTGGTGGCGGCATTGTCCGCGTAGATCATTGAACGGATCCTCCCTTGCAGGTATCGTCTTGTTTCCTTTTCCCGGACTGCCCGGCGCAGGATTCACTGTCAGAATTTATCTGCCGCGGGGCGCTTCGCTTTGTGCGGGCTTTTTCCGGCCCGACCATGATCCGGGATACGCATGCGGATCTTGTGCCCGTGTACCGGCCTGGATTCGCGATGCGGGCTCATTATAATCATATTAACCTACTATGTCAATAGGTAAATAAAGAAGAACACTTGCATTACCCATTTACCCCGTAGTAGAATAGGAAAAAAGAAAAGACCTGTCGCCAGACAGGCGGCTGCGCCGTACCGGAAAGGCGGCGGACTGCACAGAGGAGCGGGCAGGGTCTGCACCGGTTTACCGAAGCACGGCAAAACCATCTGCGGTGCCGAAAGCCCGGGCAACATTCAAGGAGAGTGAGGATTTTATGGTCTCAACAAAAGGACGTTATGCGATCCGGGTGATGATCGACCTTGCGGAAAACGGAAAAGACAGGCCGATTCCCCTCAAGGAGATTGCGGCCCGGCAGGGAATTTCCCTCAAGTATCTGGAGATCATCGTGAAGGAGATGGTAGGCGGAGGACTTGTTATCGGCACAAGCGGTAAAGGTGGCGGATACAGGTTATGCCGCGCTCCGGAGGAATACAATATCGGTGAAATCCTGGAGCTGATGGAGGGTTCCCTTTCCTCCGTTGCCTGTCTGGCAGCCGAGAAAAATGAATGTCCCAGACAGGCTGTCTGCCAGACGCTTCCAATGTGGACGGAGTACGACCGTATGGTTCATGATTTCTTTTTCAACAAGAAACTTTCGGACCTGGTTCGCTCATCGGGCAGTAACGAATAAAATGGTGATGGCAACAGTTCGTCTCTCTCTTTATCTACGTAACCGAAGCGAGTTCTGTCGGAGAAGACGGCGATATTCAGGGTTGGAAGGTCGGAATGTACCCGGCGCACGACAGATATCATCCGCAGTTTCGATGACAAGGAAGGAAAGCCTTGGACTGTATCGATGAGCAGGTGGTGGGTAGTTCACGGATCGTGATCTGCCCCGCCAGGTTATCCTGCATGGTCTCCGCCATGCCCTCTGCTGCGCCGTCGCAATCGTCAATCGTGGACGTCAGCTTTTCAAAGTCTTCATCCGATGCACTGATGATCGCCGCCCATGCCGCCATGGAGTTTTTTCCGAAGATAGCAGCCAGGGCTGCGGAGCGTTCCGTTTCAGAAAGGCCGCTCATCTTCTCCCGCAGATTGATCATGGTCTGCCGGAGATTCACGGAGCCATCATTGTTTGTGACCAGGGCAACGCCGTATTTCTTCATGTACTGGGTCATCTGCTTCGTGGGCTTGGACAGATTGACCAAACCGGTACGAAGAGAAGATCCAGCCTGAGAACCTTTGATCCCTGCATTCGCCATAAGGCCCAGGGCAATAGACGTGTCCTCCGTCGTGATACCCAGAGAACCGCAGACAGGCGCACACATCTTGACGCTTTCTCCCTACAGGCTCTCATTGGTATTGGCGTTGGAAGACGCCGCTGCCAGTATGTCAGCG
>JAFUBF010000175.1 GCA_017460325.1 Clostridia bacterium
ATTCTTTGGACCTCTGCCGTCGCGCTCCCCAGCAGAAGCCCGACATTGTCCCATTCCTCTGCCAGTGCAAACGGCGCAATCTCATCCATCACGGAAAGTACATTCCGGACAATGCAGGTGCTCATTGATTTCCTCCGTTTACCTGTAATCCTGCTCCTGTAAGAACACGGTCAATTTCCTCAAGGATGCGGTTTGCTTCCTCCAGCTTCTTTTTCGCGCTGGACGTCCCCGATGCAGCAAGTTTCGCCACTTTCTGGGCAGTCTGCTCCCGCATCGACCGGAGATAGAGCTGCTGCCCCATACTGTCAATTCCGTTGACGGCCGTTCCAAGCAGATACCCCGCAAAACCGTCCGGAACAGGAGCATTCCGTCCGGCGAGCATCACAACATACCGGCGTCCTCCGGCCTCCGGGAACGCTTCCCGCCTCAGACCGATTCCCATTTTGCTCAGTCCCTCACGCAATACGGGAACATCGGTATTGGCCTGCAGTATGAGCCCTGCAGTCCCGATATATTTCTCCCCCCGTTGCAGGATATCAAGAACCGTACGTCCACCCATTCCGGCAATCAGAATCACATCCATGGCAGGCTGTCCCTCCAGGACGGAAAGACCGTCACCGCACAGGGTCTGCACCTGCCCCTCCAGTCCTGCCTGGGACAGAAGAAGCTGCGCCTTGGCCAGGGATGCCTCGCTGACATCCCCGGCAATCATGGAAAGATCCGGCCTCTGCCTGAGAAGGTACGCTGTGACAAATCCATGATCGCAGCCGATGTCTGCGGCATGCGGGTGTTCAATGCCTCTGATCGTTTCCAGTGCCATATCCGCCGCCGCCCTCAGGCGGGCATCAAGCGGCTTTTTTGAATGCCCCATCGCTGTTCAGTCCTTTTTCCCGGTTTAATCCGTGTACTGATAATCCTGAAACTGGCTGCTCCGGTTTGGCTGGCGCAGTTTCCGAAGGGCTTTTGCCTCAATCTGGCGGATTCTCTCCCGGGTAACGTGGAAAATCTGCCCGACCTCCTCCAGTGTTCTGGGACGGCCGTCCTCAAGGCCAAAGCGCAGGATCAGCACCTTCTTTTCCCTTGGTGCCAGCGTATCCAGTACATCCATCAGGCGCTCTCTCCTCAGCAGCGCCGCCGCTGCCTCCGATGGTGAGAGCGTACGGTCGTCCTGGATGAAATCCCCCAGGTGCGAATCCTCCTCCTCACCGATTGGCGTCTCAAGAGAAACTGGATCCTGTGCGACTTTAATGATTTCCCGGACTTTGTCCGGTGTAATTCCCATTACCTCCGCGATTTCCTCCGGCGTGGGTTCCCTCCCGTTTTCCTGGAACAGCTGGCGGCTCACCCGGACCAGTTTGTTAATGGTTTCCACCATATGCACCGGAATGCGAATGGTCCGTGCCTGATCCGCAATGGCTCTGGTGATGGCCTGGCGAATCCACCAGGTGGCGTAAGTGGAAAACTTATATCCCTTGGTATAATCAAACTTCTCTACCGCCTTGATCAGTCCCAGGTTTCCCTCCTGAATCAGATCAAGGAAAAGCATTCCCCGTCCCAGATACCGCTTCGCATTGGAGACAACCAGACGAAGATTGGCCTCCGTCAGTTTCTGTTTCGCCCTCTCCGCAATCTCGCCGCCCAGTTCCATCTGTTTGGCAAATTCCACTTCTTCCTGTGCCGTAAGAAGAGGAACTTTTCCTATCTCCTTCAGATACATCCTGACGGAATCATCCACATTCACACTTTCGGAAACGGTCAGTTCCGCCTCGGCAGCCGCCTGCTCCGAAAAAGCCGTGGAGGCCTCGCCCTGATTCCCGCTGACAAAACTGAGCCCCTCAGACTCAAGCGTTTCAAATACAGCATCAATCGCCTCGGCATCAATATCATAATCGACCAGCCGATTCATGACTTCCTGATAAGTCAGCTCCTTCTGATCATTTTTCCCCAAATCAAGAATTCCCCTGACTTTTAACTGTACCTCTTCACGATTGAGTGCCATCTGCTGTACCTCCCTTTCCTGTGTCTCCATGCGGACTCAGTCCATTTGAATTATTTCAACAGATATGCGATATCCACGTCGGGCGCTGCAGCGGTTTCCCCGGCAACCTGTCCGGGGATTCCGAAACAGCGAACAGAGGCCGGAACTGTCCCGCTCCCCCGATCATGCCTTACTCAAGATAATCCTTCAGTTTCCGGCTTCGGGTCGGATGGCGCAGTTTTCTGAGTGCCTTTGCTTCAATCTGCCGGATCCGTTCCCGTGTCACATTGAACTCCTGTCCAACTTCCTCAAGCGTCCTCTGACGTCCGTCTTCAAGGCCGAAACGCAGTGTCAGAACCTTTTTTTCTCTGGGTGTCAGGGTATCGAGCACCTCCATAAGCTGCTCACGCATCAGGAGGAACGAGGCCGCCTCAGCCGGCGGAAGTGCTTCCTCATCCTGAATAAAATCCCCCAGGTGAGAATCCTCTTCCTCGCCGATGGGGGTCTCAAGGGACACCGGCTCCTGTGCGATTTTGATAATCTCCTCCACTTTTTCAGGGCTGAGACCCATCTCCTCCGCGATTTCCTCCGATGTTGGTTCCCGGCCGTTCTCCTGCAGGAGCTGGCGGCTGACCCTG
>JAFUBF010000176.1 GCA_017460325.1 Clostridia bacterium
CCCCGGGTGATCCTGGAGCGTGCGGTTTCGAGCGGTGCCCGGATGGTCGGGCTTTCAGCCCTGATGACTACCACGGTTCCGGCTATGGAGAGGACCATCCGCCTGATGCACGACAGCGGGGTCACCATTCCGGTAGTGGTGGGCGGCGCCGTTCTGACGGAGGCGTATGCGGAGAAGATCGGGGCGGACTATTACGCCAGGGATGCCAAGGCCACGGCAGACATTGCAAGGAAAATCATCGGATAAAAAAACCGGGTTCCCGACGTTCGGGAGCCCGGTTTTTGCCCTGGATGAGGGTTATTTGTGCAGGAAGATCCCCATGAAGGCGCCACACAGGCCGCCCACGATATGGGTCAGATGGGAAACGTTGTCCGGGGAGAAGACGCCGGACAGAATCTCCTGGGTCAGATAAAGGACACAGACCGCGATGAGGGTGATGGGGATTTCCCCGTGACTGGTGCCCGCTGTGGAGGCGAGGAAAATCAGCATGAAAACAATGCCGCTGGCGCCCATCAGCATGGTGTTTCCGCCGAAAACCAGATGGAAAATGGCGGAAACAACGGCGGTGATGGCGAACATGATCAGGACGCGGATGCTTCCGAAGCGATCCTCCACGATGGGTCCGAGGGAGAGGATGAGCGCCATGTTCGATACGTAGTGCGCGAAATCGGCATGGCCGAAGACATGGCCGAACAGACGGAGAATGAATAAAGGGGACATGGGGGAACGGTAAACGGAAAAGACCAGACGGTCCGAGGTGCCGCCGGTTGCCCGGGACAGAAGAAGCGCGGCCAGGGCGACGAGGGCGAAGCTGATCATCAGGGGTGCGTTAAAAGAAAAGACGATCTTTCTTTTCTGCATAATGGAACCTTCTCTCAGTGAATTTCCGGCCAAGTATACCATTTCCGGGCGGGGCAATCAAGCCTGTCCGGCAGATCCCGGAACAGCGGTTTCGGCGGGATAAACAGAGAAAAAAGATTCGCGAAAGCCGGAAATTTTGACTTGCCATGCAGGGGGATTGTCTTTATAATAGGGCAACGTATCTTTTTTGAGTCTGTATGGACAGGCGGGAACAGGAACGCTTTCCGGATACGGATTTGTTCTGTGCCCTGCCTAAACTGAAGGAGGGAAAAAGAGATGGCCTATTATTACAAAGAGCCCAGTCACACCTTTAGCGAGTACCTGCTGATTCCCGGGTTTACGGATGAAACCTGCGTTCCGTCCAACGTTTCTCTCAGGACGCCGCTGACCAAGTACCGTAAGGGAGAGGAAGAGCCGGCGATTTCGCTGAATATACCGCTTGTCAGCGCAATCATGCAGTCCGTTTCAGATGATAAACTGGGCATTGCGCTTGCCAGAGAAGGCGGCATTTCTTTTATCTACGGTGCGCAGAGCATTGAAAGTGAAGCGGCCATGGTTGCGCGGGTCAAGAATCACAAGGCAGGCTTTGTGGTTTCAGCCAGCAATCTGACACCGGACAATACCCTCAGGGATATTCTGGACCTTAAGGCAAAGAACGGCTTTTCAACCGTCGCCATTACAGAGGACGGGACGGCAAACGGGCGTCTTCTCGGTATTGTGACCTCAAGAGACTACCGTGTCAGCCGGATGGATGTGGAGGAAAAAGTGGGGACGTTCATGACCCCGCTGGAGAAACTGGTGACGGCACCGGCTGATACAACTCTCAAACAGGCGAATGACATTATCTGGGAGC
>JAFUBF010000016.1 GCA_017460325.1 Clostridia bacterium
CTCCCCTCTTCGCCCACATTCCCGGACGACGCTTTTCTTCAATCCTCCGGACTTACTTGCGTTTCCGTCGGGGATCTGCCGCCCCGGCCCAGCAAATCGGAGCAGCTGTACCGCAGCGAAATCCGGCTGTCTCCTACCTGCCGGGGATGCAAATCCATTCCCTGTAAGACCGTTAGCTCCGGAACGATTCCCGTATCCTGCCAAACAATAAGTGGTGTATCACTGAGGTGCAAAAAGATGACCCAGTCCGAACAAAACCTGCATTCCGGCAGACAGTGGCATCTGGATCTGCTGAGAATCCTCGCCATATTTACCATCGTGCTCATTCACGTCTCCCCTCAGGGGTATCTGAAAGTGAATGTACGCTCCGGCGAATGGACCGTGATGAATCTCATCACCTGTCTGAGTTGCTGGAACGTTCCGGTGTTCTACATGATCAGCGGCGCTCTGTTTCTCGGGAAGAAGAGGAATCAGCCTGTCCGGGAGCTGTACGGAAAATCCATTCTCCGGATTGTCACCTGTTTTCTGTTCTGGTCCGCTTTTTACGGGGCGTATTACTGTTTCATGACCGGGAAGGGAAAGTGGACTTTCCTGAATCAGCTTCTGAGGGGCCACTACCACATGTGGTTTATGTTTGTCATCCTCGGCCTCTACTGGGTAACGCCCCTGATCCGCCAGATGACCGCCTCGAGAAAGGCCACGGAATATTTCCTGATCGCCGGTCTTGTACTGACCTACGGCACAACCCGCCTCCTGTTCCTCCTCCAGCACCTGCCGATCGGGCACGCAGATGTCCTTGCCTCCCTGGTTTCCCTCAATGCGCAGATCAACCCGTATCGGGCGCTGAATGCCCTGTATTACTTTGTTCTTGGCTACTATCTGAATGAAACCGTCTCCACCCGGGGTCAGAAAACAGGCTGCATTCTGCTTGGTGCTGCCGGCTTTCTCCTGCTGACCGCTTTGACTGCCTGGGATTCCGCCCGTCAGGGAACAACCAGTTCTGATTTCAATTCGGATGCGTCCATCGGAACACTGCTGTATACCCTTGGCATGTTTGTTCTGTTTAAAAGCCTCTGCACCGGCTGGCAGCCCTCAGGGAAGATCCGGTCAGTTATCACGGCCCTTTCCTCCTGGACCTTTGGGATTTATCTCTGCCATCCGTTTATCCTGGAACGGCTCCAGCCAAACTTTAACCCCACATCACCAGCGGCACTGCTGGCCCAGATTCTGGGAGCGACGGTGCTGGTCTATGTTCTGGCGCTGGGCGTATCCGCCCTGATTCACCGGATTCCCATTGCGAAGAAGTACATTGTTTAGCCCGGACAGTAACAAAAGGGAGCGACACCGTCGCTCCCTTTTGTGTACTTATCGTCTGTCGGTCAGGTACAGGGCCCGCGTCACGGGGACCTCTTCCTCCGTGCCGCTTTCCGTATAGGAAGCGGGCACCGGAAGCGTAATTCCCTCGCCCAGCAGATAGAAGGTGATCACCGTCCCGGGCTCGGGGGTTTCCTCCGTGTCAAGGACAACATAGATCGGATCCTTCCAGTTTCCGGTAGACGGATTGCCCACACAGACCAGGGCACAGGGTTTCCCGTTATAATCCGTGTATTCCATCACCTTTCCACGGAGGATGAAAGGAACATCCGCATAGTTCTGAGGCTGTGCTTTCAGCTGGCTGTAATCCACCTGAACGGCATTCGTTCTGAACTCAGACAGCCTCTCCCGTTCCGTCATGACCCTCTCCAGCACCAGCGTCGTCAGATAGTCCGAGTACCCTTTCAGATGGGATCGGACGTTTATCGTATATTTCCCCGCTTTCGGGAAGGAAAGACGGATACTGAAGGCCCCGTTCCGGTTCGCCGTCACGTTGGTATTGGTCTGTTCGCCGTTAAAGTACACGATGGCATTGGGCACCGTCTTTCCGCGAACCAGGACGGTTTCCGTGGTAAAGGTCGTTTCCAGCGGATCGACAAACGTGACGGTCGCCGGCTTCTGTTCTGCCGTGATCCTCAGTTCGGCGGACGCCTCA
>JAFUBF010000177.1 GCA_017460325.1 Clostridia bacterium
GGACGAGGCGATCCAGAGCAAACTGGATGAAATGAAAGCCTCCATGAGTGAGGCGGAAATTGACGCGCTGGTCGAGAAAACCCGGGACTACTACGAGTGGATGGAACAGTCCTCTGCCGTTTCCATGCTGAAAGAGGTAACGGCGGTGACCCCGCAGAATCTGCCGGAGGAAATTAACCGGGCAGAGGCGAAAACGGAAACGGACGGCGGCCTCACGGTCATCTCCTCCCTGCTGGAGGATACGGACTACATCACGAGCATGCTGGTCCTGGATGCCTCGGCGGTTCCGGTGGAGTCGCTCCTGCCGCTGCGCATTTTCAATCTCCTGTCCTGCCGCCTTGAGACGGATGAGCGGGACCGCACTGCCATGACCCGGGACAGTGAGCGCGTGGCCAACAACCTCTGGTTCAGCATGACCACGCAGAAGGACAAAAAGACCGGGGTGTGGCGCCCCATCTACCAGATCGAATGGAACACCTTCAAGGATCTGGCGGCCAGCTCCATTGAGCTCATCCGGGATGTGGTGGAGGATACCTCCATGGAGGACCTTGCCTATATCCGCAGCATGATCTCGGAGTCAGCCGTTGACCGGCGGAATACATACAAGAACGGTGTGCCCTATTCCCTGGCGATTCAGGAAGCGACCCGGCAGACCGATGAGGAAACGGCCTATGGCCTTCTCTACGGCGGATACAACCTGGTGTCCTATGAGGAAGCGCTGGTGGCCATGGATGATGAGGCCCTGCGGGCGGAGCTGGCCAAGGCCAAGGATGCCCTTCGCTATGTGCTCCACTCCGACAACGCCACGCTGCTGGTGGCGGGGGATCAGGAGGCCATTGACCTCATGCACGGCCTGGTGAAGGAGTTCCTGTCCTCGTACGGGCCCATGGGCGAGGTGGTGGATTACCGGGCGGCCTTTGACCAGACGACGGGCAACACGGCGTTCCTGCTGGATATGGCCGTTTCCTATAACATGGAATTCATGAGCCTTGAGCAGCTGGGCATCGAGAATTCCTCCGCTCTGACGGCCTTTACCAGGCTGGCCCTGGACCAGGCGCTGCTGCCGGCCCTGCGCTATGAGAACAGCGTTTATTCGGTCTTCTTCCAGGCTAATGATGAGAACCTCCTCCTGCTGACCTACCGGGATCCCAACCTTTCGAAAACCTTCGATGAGATCTTCCCGACCCTGGGGACGCGGCTGAGAGAGAGTCTCAGTACCATGACCCAGGAGGACCTGGACGGGTACATCTCCAGCGCCTATACCAGTGAGGCCATGCCGGAGGGAATGATTACAAGAGCCAGCAAGGCACTGGCCGGGGCCCTCAACAACTGCGACTACTTTGAGGAAACCCTTGAAAACATGCGGGGCCTCAAGGCACTCACGGTGGAGGAGTGCATGGAGTTTGCGAACATTCTGGATCGCCTCAGCAATGAGGGACTCAAAATGACCGTGACCGGGCCGCAGATTCTGCCCGAGGCAGCAGAACTGTTTGAGCATGTGAATGACGAGTGGTTGAAGTAATACAAGGGAGATCCATACGGGTATTCCGGCTCTCAGGCATACGCATTCCAGAGATTAAAAACAACCTGCATCATGGAAAGAGTTCCTGATGCAGGTTGTTCTGTTGAAACCCACTTGAAATGCGTCACTCAAAGCTGTTCGCATTCTTCAATGTCATGATACCGCGTTCTGCGTAAGCGAACAAATCCATAAGTCTGGTCTGTTTTAGCAGTTCATCAACCTTTTCAATGCTTCAGGACAAATCTTTTACAGAGCTCATCCAACCACAATCTTGTGTCTCACCACTTCCTTCAAACTCATCCAGAAAACCAAAATAGCCGGGAGTACAGCCACATCATCAGTCATACTCCCGACATTCCAATTTCTCTTTCGTCAGAATCCGCCTGACCCGCCCCTTTATGCTCATGCCCTGCGGACAGCTCAGGAACTCGGCGAACACACACCTCGCCAGCCTCCTGATCATCACCATCAGGTTTCAGTCGGTCATGTTCCGCATTTGGTGTTTCACTCGACAGTCTCCTCTTCAATCCCGTCCTTCTCTGCTCTCAGATGATGTCCTAATGCTCCACCGGGTAGTGTTCTCGTCTGTCTGCCCAGGCTCTCAGTCCTTCCACCGTATATCTATTGAACCGGCATCCCAGCCAGGTGAAGGAAATCCTGTTCTGGCCATCCCTTGGTCAGGCCCTGCCAACCGTCTCACTGAACTCGTTCTGAATACTGCCTTTGGAAAGCTCCATGCCCGTTCCCGCCTTCTTGCCCTTCAGCTGTGTGATTACCGTGCTTCCGGCTTATATTCTCGCTTTTTACGCGCCCGGAGGAACTTCATTTTACGGAAGAAAAAGGAGAAACCTCCACCCGCCTCTCCCATCTCCCTATGGGCGAAGACGGATCATTTTTACCTGGCCCCGAAGTCGTTGACAAAATGGAACAGAGGGCTTAGAATGTGGGCAGAATGGGAATGGTGTGCCCGGTTTCAAACAAGCGAAGACCTTTGACAGGGACGGCGGGGAGCAGAAGGTTATTTCTGTATTGATTTGGGGGATATCGTTCAGTTTCGAGTGATGCAATAATCTGAGAAAACGAGCGAGGTCATTAAGATGAACGGGAAATATGAGGAGAATCTGACGGAACGCTTTCATGAGGCCGTCAGCAGCGGACGGATTCGGGCCTTTTACCAGCCCATCATCCGGTCCCTGACACAGCAGATGACAGGCGTGGAGACGCTCGCCAGGTGGTTTGAACCGGATGGAAGCGTGCTTTCCCCCGATTTCTTCATCCCTTCCATGGAACAGAGCGGTCTCATTTTTGAACTGGATATGGAGATTCTCAGGCAGGCCTGTGCCCTGTATGATACGTTTCGGCGCCGGGGAACTCCACTGCCCTTCCTGTCGGTGAACCTTTCGCGGCATGATTTTGTGCATCCGGAACTGTTTGACAGGATCTGCGGTATACTGGACCGGTATTCGGTTCCCCATGAGGCGATTAAACTGGAAATTACGGAAAGCCTGATGCTGGAGGATACGGAATCCTTTGAGCGTCTGTTTGAGCATTTCCACGAAGCCGGTTTTTCTGTCTGGCTGGACGACTTCGGAAGCGGGTATTCCTCGCTGAATGTCCTTCAGAATTACCGGTTCGATGTCATTAAGTTTGACATGCTGTTTCTCCGGGATTTTTCCATCCGGGGACAGGAAATGCTGGCCTCGCTGATTGGCATGGCCAAAACCCTGGGCATCCATACGCTGACCGAGGGCGTGGAGACGGATGAGCAGCGGCAGTTCCTCCTGGCGGCGGGCTGTGAGACACAGCAGGGCTTTTACTACAGCCGGCCGATTCCCGAGGAGGAGCTGATTGAGCACGTCGACCATAAACCGGGACTCCTTGAGAATACGGATGAGGTACATTACTGGGATGAGGTTGGCCGGCTGAATTTCCTCAACCCCAATCCGCTGAAAGAGTTTACGGCCAGGCGGAGAAGCGGGCTGAACAGGGAATACATGGTCAACGCCTATGACAGTTCCATCGCCCTGGTGGAATGCGGAGCGGACGGGTTCCGGTACATATACGCAACGGAGGGGTACAGGGACCGCCTTCGGGAACTGGGCTTTTCCTCCGTGGAAGGACTTGAAAATGCCCTGTCCAATCAGCGAAGTCATCAGTACCAGATGATCCGGAAGCTGGTACTGGATGCGCTGCAGCGGGGAACAGTGCAGACGGTGGAGTATGCCCATGATGATGTGTATTACCGGCTCAGCGCCCTGTTCCTGGCCCGGAGAGACGGGCGGGCGATGATCGTCATGCACCTGAACACCTTTGATTCGGAGCGGGAGGTTGAACTGAGGAAGGAAATGCTCAATGACAGCTCGGCGCTCTTTACGACCTATGAACTGGTGGTCATGTTCTATCCGGAGAAAAGGAAGGCCAAACGGATCTATACGTCCAACAACATGCCGGACTATGACCGGGAGGAGTCCTTTGACCAGAGCCTGAGCCGGTTCTGAGAGGCCGAGGTTGACCCGCTGGACC
>JAFUBF010000178.1 GCA_017460325.1 Clostridia bacterium
ACATCCTTCCCGCCGATGAAGGCGTACATGTATTCGATGTTGACCTGGGCTTCGGAGAAAATGCCCAGGAGCTGATCGAGCCCGCCGGGCTCATCCGGAACGGCAACGGCCAGAACCGAGGTGAGATTGGCCACAAAATCCGCTTCCTTCAGAATGTTGATGGCCATATAGGCATCATCCACCACGAGGCGGGCAATTCCAAAGTCCTTGGTTTCGGCAATGGAGAGTGCTCGCATATCGATGTGGTGGGCGGCCAGGACAGAGGTCATTTCCTTGAGTTTTCCGGGTTTGTTTTCAAGGAAGACAGAGATCTGTTTAATGCTCATTGCGTTCTCCTCTCTGCAGCAGTGTCATGCTGCCTGTTCCTCAGATTTTCCGTTTATCAATGACGCGGACGGCCTTCCCCTCGCTCCGGGCGATGGACTTGGGCGCCACAAGAGAAACCTTTGCCTTGATGCCGAGCATGGACTTGAGTCCCTCCACCAGCTGACGCTGACGCTCGGAAACCTCGCCGATGTTGTCGGTGAACATTTCGGGGGTCATTTCCACCTGTATATCCAGGGTATCGGTATTGATGACACGGTCCACGATGATCTGATAGTTGGCCGCATAGCCGTGATTGAGCAGAACCGTTTCGATCTGGCTCGGGAATACGTTGACGCCGCGGATGATGAGCATATCGTCGGAACGGCCTTTCGGCTTGCCCATACGGACATGGGTCCGACCGCAGGAACATTTCTCGCGTGTCAGCGTGCAGATGTCCCGGGTGCGGTAGCGGATCATGGGGAACGCTTCCTTGTCAATGGCCGTGAAGACCAGCTCACCCTGCGCCCCGTCCGGCAGCACCTCGCCCGTATCCGGGTCGATGATTTCGGCGATGAAGTGATCCTCGTTGATGTGCATGCCGGCCTGGGCGGAACACTCAAAGGCGACACCGGGGCCGGAGAGCTCCGTAAGACCGTAGATATCGTATGCCTTGATGCCCAGTGTCCGCTGGATATCCTGCCGCATTTCCTCGCTCCAGGCCTCGGCACCGAAAATGCCGGCCTTGAGGGGAATATCATCCGGGCCGTATCCCAGTTCTTTCATGCGCTCGCCCAGATAGGCGGCATAGCTGGGGGTACAGCAGAGAATGGTGGCGCTCAGGTCCATGATGAACATGATCTGACGGTCCGTATTGCCGGAGCTGGTGGGAACGGTGAGGCAGCCGACCTTGTGTGAGCCGCCGTTCAGGCCCGGGCCGCCGGTAAAGAGGCCGTACCCGTAAGAGACCTGGCAGACATCCTCATCGGTGCCGCCGGCTGCCACGATGGCACGCGCACAGCAGTCCTCCCACAGATCAATGTCATGCTGGGTATAGAATGCCACAACCCGCTTGCCGGTGGTACCGGAGGTGGACTGAATCCGGACACAGTCTTTGAGGGGAACGCCCACCAGACCGTAGGGATAGGCCTCCCGGAGGTCAGCCTTGGAGAGGAAGGGGAGTTTTGAGAGGTCCTCGAGGGTCTTTATGTCCTCGGGCCGGACGCCCTTTTCCTCCATCTTTTTCCGGTAGTAGGGGACGTGCTCATAAGCGTGTCTGACCTGTGCCCTGAGTTTTTCCTCCTGGATGGCACGAATTTCTTCACGGGAGGCGCATTCGATTGAAGGCTGATAATATCTTTCCATGTTTTACCTCATGTTATTACCTGCCCGGGGACAGGCGGGATACCGGGGAATCAGGCATTACGCCCGAGCCTGAAAGCTTCCTTGTTCAGTTCCAGGAAACGGGCAGGAACGGTGGCCTCGATGGCCTCAAGCCAGGCCTGTTCGGGGAGATCGAAGTAGTGACTGAGCCGGCCCAGGAGGACCAGGTTGACGGCCTTGGGGGAGCCGGCCTGCTTGGCCAGGGCAAGGCAGTCAAGCGCATCGACCCGGGCACCGGATGCCTTGAGTTTTGCGGCGAGATCCGCAGGATATTCGGCGGTGCCGGTGATGACAGGCATGGGATCGATCTGCTGCAGGTTGGTGACGATCTGGCCGTCTTTTCGCAGAAAGGGCAGCCAGCGGGCCGCTTCAAGGATTTCGAAGGAGACGATATAATCCGCCTCCCCGCGGTCAATGACCGGGGAATACACCCGGTCGCCATACCGGACATACGTGACGACGCTGCCGCCGCGCTGGGACATCCCGTGCACCTCGGAGACCTTGACATCATATCCCTGTTTGAGGAGCAGATGTCCCAGGAGCTTGCTGGCCAGCAGGGAACCCTGTCCGCCCACACCGACAATCATAATGTTCTTTGTTTCCATCTTCGCACCTCCTGTTCTCACTTGTTTTCGCTGCCGGATTCAAAGGCACCGACACGGCACAGCTGGCTGCAGACATTGCATCCGACGCAGAGCGTGCTGTCCACGCGGGCTTTCTTCCCGTTCATGGAAATGGCGGGGCAGCCGATGCGCATGCAGGATTTGCATCCGACACACTTGTCCGGATTGACGGTGAGGGGCGGGTTATGTCTGACGTACTTGAGCAGTGCGCAGGGACGACGGGAGATGATGATGGAAGGCGCGTCAACGGCCAGTTCCTCTTTGAGAACGCGGTCACACTCCTCCAGGTTATAGGGGTCGACCACGCGGACCCGATCAAATCCCATGGCCCGGCAGAGAGCTTCCAGATCAATTTTTCCGGCCGGATCGCCCTTGATGTTGTAACCGGTGGTGGGGTTCTGCTGGTGACCGGTCATGCCGGTGATGGAGTTGTCCACGATGATGATGGTGGAATTGGACTGGTTATAGGCCACATTGGCCAGACCGGTCATGCCGGAATGCATGAACGTGGAATCGCCGATCACGGCGACGGTTTTACGCTCGCTCTCCGGGCCTCTGACCTTGTTGAATCCGTGCAGGGCACCGATGCTCGCGCCCATGCACAGGGTCATTTCAATGGCGCCGAGGGGCGGTACGGCACCCAGGGTATAGCAGCCGATGTCCCCCAGAACGGTGCAGTTGTTTTTCCGGAGGGTATAGAACATGCCGCGGTGCGGACAGCCGGCACACATGACCGGCGGGCGGGGCGGAATCGGATCTGCAATGGAGTAGGAGCCGCCTGGGGTGCGCCCGAATGCCTCGGCAATCAGGTTCTGGGAGAACTCATCCACCATGGGCAGAAGATCCTTGCCATCTACCGGAATCCCCAGTGCCCGGACGTGACTCTCGATGATGGGGTCCAGCTCCTCAACCACGTAGAGCTTTTTGACCTTTGCCGCAAAATCCCGGATGAGCTTTTCGGGCAGCGGGTTGGTCATTCCCAGCTTGAGGACGCTGACGGAATCGCCGAACACTTCCTTCACATATTGATAGGAAGTGGAGGCGGTGATGATGCCGATGTCGGTGCCGCCCATCTCCACACGGTTCACGGGGGCCGTTTCCGCATATTCAATCAGGGCCTTTGTGCGTGCCTCAACAACGGGATGACGGCGTTTGGCATTTCCCGGCATCATGACGTACTTGGAAATGTCCTTCACATAGGGCTTATCGTGCTCGGTCCGTTCGCCGCAGGTAACGATGGACTGGGAATGGGCCACACGGGTGCACATTTTGAGCAGAACCGGTGTGTCGAACTGCTCGGACAGTTCATAGGCCAGACGGGTAAACCTGAGCGCCTCCGCCGAGTCGGAGGGCTCGAGCATCGGCACCTTGGCCGCGATGGCATGATGCCGGCTGTCCTGCTCATTCTGGGAGGAATGCATGCCTGCGTCATCGGCGACGGCGATGACCAGACCGGCATTGACCCCGGTGTAGGACATGGTATAGAGCGGATCCGCGGCGACGTTGAGTCCCACGTGTTTCTGAGCGCAGAAGGCTCTGCGTCCGGCGAGCGAGGCACCGAAGGCGGATTCCATGGCCACTTTTTCGTTGGGGGCCCACTCGCAGTAGATTTCGTCGTATTTGACGGCTTCCTCCGTGATCTCGGTGCTTGGGGTTCCGGGATAGCTGGAAATGAAGCAGACTCCGGCCTCATACAGTCCGCGGGCAACAGCTTTGTTTCCCAGCATGAGTTCCGGCGCATGATTTGGATTTTGTCCCATATGTTTAACCTCCTCCTGATCGTGTTAAAGTATAACCGAAATCGCGGGAATTACAAGCCCGAGTTGTAAAAAATAGCAATTGACATTCGCGCAAAAAAAAGCTATCCTTCCCCGTGATGCTCTGTTTCGGGAGCTTTTGTCGTTTTCTTTTCCGACCTCCGTCGGGAAAACGGGTACGCTGACCGGATACAGGCCGATAAAGACCGGGGGAATGCGCGTTTGCCCCGGTGACCATAGGAGGAATTCACCAGTGGCGATTACCGATTTGCTGGAACGTAACAGCAAGCTGTACGGTGATGAGGTTGCTCTTGTTGAGATCAACCCGGAGATCAAAGAGGAACAGCGGGTTACGTGGAGAGAGTATGAGCTGATTCAGCCGACTTCAGCGGCTTTTTACAGGCGCCAGATCACCTGGTCGGTATTTGATGAAAAAGCGAACCGCGTGGCCAATATGCTCCTCGAACGGGGAATCCGGAAGGGACAGAAATGTGCCGTTCTTCTGATGAACTGCCTGGAGTGGCTGCCGATTTACTTCGGGATTCTCAAGGCGGGGGCCATCGCGGTACCGCTCAATTTCCGCTTTACGGCGCAGGAAATTGATTACTGCCTTCAGGCCTCTGACTCGGATGTGCTGTTCTTCGGCCCGGAATTTATCGGCCGCATTGAGGATATCGCGGGAAAACTGAAGAATAACATGCTGCTGTACTTCGTGGGGGATCCCTGCCCGCCGTATGCGGAGGACTACTACCGTCAGACCGGCAATGCCTCCTCCATGGCACCACGTGTCCTGGTGGAGGACACGGATGACGGGGCGATTTATTTCTCCTCCGGGACCACCGGTTTCCCGAAGGCCATTCTGCTCAAACATTCGTCGCTTTCGCATTCGGCCAGAATGGAGGCGGTCCATCATGAGACGACGCATGAGGACAATTTCCTGTGCATCCCGCCCCTGTACCATACCGGTGCGAAGATGCACTGGTTCGGTTCGCTGTATACAGGCAGCCGGGCGGTCATTCTGAAGGGAAATTCGCCGGAATCCATCCTGAGTGCCGTGTCCAATGAGCGCTGCACCATCGTATGGCTGCTGGTACCGTGGGCCCAGGATATTCTGGCAGCCCTTGATTCAGGCCGGCTCAAGCTGGAAAACTATCACCTCAGCCAGTGGCGCCTCATGCATATCGGCGCCCAGCCGATTCCGCCCAGCCTGATCCGGCACTGGTTCGAGTATTTTCCGAATCACAAATACGATACAAACTACGGCCTTTCCGAGTCCACCGGCCCCGGATGTGTCCATCTGGGCATGGAAAATGTGAACAAGGTCGGGGCCATCGGCATCCCGGGCTTTGGCTGGGAAACGAAGATTGTGGATGAAAAGGGTGAGCCGACTCCCCGGGGTGAGGTCGGAGAGCTCTGCGTCAGGGGCCCCGGCGTCATGGTAGAGTACTATAAGAATCCGAAGGCGACGGAGGAGGTACTCAAGGACGGGTGGCTCCATACCGGCGACATGGCACGCCTTGATGAGGACGGATTCATTTTCCTGGTTGACCGGAAAAAGGATGTCATCATCTCCGGCGGCGAGAATCTGTATCCGGTTCAGATTGAAAGCTTCCTGGCGGCCAATCCGAAGATCCATGATGTGGCCGTCATCGGCCTGCCGGACAAACGGCTCGGCGAAATTGCGGCGGCGATCATCCAGGTAAAGGATGGCATGACGCTGACACAGGAGGAAGTGGAGCGGTTCTGCGTGGATCTGCCACGCTATAAGCGGCCGCGCAAGATCATCTTCGATAAGGTGATCCGCAATGCCACCGGCAAGATTGACAAGCCGAAACTTCGCGTCCTCTACTGCGGCGAACGCCTGGTAGAAAAACAGAACATGTCCTGACAAGGCTGCTGTTCCCCCTGTGGGGAACAGCGCTTTTTATGTCAGGGCGTGATGGTGCATGAGACGTCCGGGGGAGAACAGAGAAACCGATACCGGGATATAAACCATAGGATTTTTCTGTCGTCATTGGGCAGTTTTGGGATTCAAAGCTGCCCATATTTCACCGCAATTTTAACTAAAAAAGTCATTGCGACGGTACACTACAAGGAGGTAGAAAAAATGGCATATCATAATACCGCCCACGCAGTGGGCAGCTTAAAGGTACACTTTGTATGGTGTACAAAGTATCGATATAAGATAATCGAGGGAGCAATAGCAATACGATGCAGGGAATTGTTACGACAGGCTCTCCAGACTGGGGGAAACCTTGATGAAAAGATTCCGGGATACTTGGGTACATACCGTCCAGCTTATCGATAAGTGTTCCTTTATGAGGTGGCGTTCAAGGCGGGGGTGAAAGTGCAGGTAGAGGTATGAAGAATAGACGGCGGGCGGCATATCACTGTGGAAATGGTGGTGTGCTGCCCTTTTTTGCATTTGTGGATGCCCCGGACTCTTGCTCACACGGGAAAATCCCTCTTGTCTGGCATCCCCACCTGTGATACACTTCCATCAGGCGAGGCAATGGTTCTCGCCTCTTTCTCGTTCAGAAAATTCATCGAAATTTTCGTTGCTTTCAGGCCGGGCTTCTGCTATAATCTAGTTGTATCAGTGTGCCATTTCAGAGGTTAAGCTTTTCTGGGTTTGTGCCGATAAACAGATTAAGAGTATTGAGAGGAGGCAGATGCGTATGGGAGTTATGGACACAGAAGGGAAACAGTATCTTTCCAACCCTGTGTTTTTTGCGGATGCCTTCAACTACCTTCTGTATGATGGAGAGCAAGTCATCAAGCCTGATGAGCTTCAAGAGCTGGACACCACAGAACTAACCGTTCCGTATGGAAACAACGCCAGGGTGCCTGTGCAGAAGTACCGTGACCTGTTGAAGATGTGGAATGCCATGATGGACGAGAATGCCATATATGTGATTCTTGGCGCGGAGTTGCAGGACAAGGTTCATTACGGGATGCCTGTGAAGGACGGCTTGTATGATATGCTTGGCTACTCGAAGCAGATCGCGGAGATTAAGCGGTCATACAAGCAGGAAGACGCGACTGAAGAGGGCGAGATCACAGTCGATAACGGCGTGCTGAAAATCAAGCTCACCAGCGAGGAGTTTCTATCTGGCCTGCGTAAAGATGATAAGCTGATCCCGATCATCACAGCGGTTGTGTACTTCGGAGATGAGCCGTGGGATGGGCCAAAAAGCCTGTTTGAAATGCTTGATGTGAGAGACGAACGACTGTATCGCTTCCTGAGCGATTATAAGCTGAATCTAATCTCACCAGTAGATATGGATGAAGACGAGTTTGAGAAGTTCCACACAGAGCTGGGGTATGCAATGAGGCTGTTAAAGCATCAGTCGGAAGATGCGGATGAGATAATAGTCCGGGAAGGGCACAGGAAGGTCAGCTCTGAGACGGCATATTTCCTAAACGCCGCCATGAAGTTAAATCTTGAATTTGAGGTAGAGCCGGGAGGTGTCGATATGTGCAAATCGATGGAAAGACGGGATCAGAAGAACGAAGTTACAGGCGTGATCAAAGGGATGAAGCTGATGGGCGCTTCGGACAATGATATTATAGGTAAAATTGTCGAAACCTATCATGTTACCAGGGAGTATGTGCTTGCGCTCCTCGCGCCAAAGCAGGCGTAAAGATATTTCACAAAAATAACCACAGGAGGGGCTTGACAGCCGCGGAATAGGGCTACACTCGCACAGCACAGCACATATGCGGGACTTATAGCGTGAGTATGGGGAGCTTTCGGGCTCCCCGGTTTTTTGTTTTTGGGGGACGGATGATCATAAAACTGGTGGTATTCACGATTCCCACATAGAAAGTGAAAAGTACAGAACGAAACAGAGTACCCGGAAAAATGGAGTTGAGTTTTTTCGAATATCCATTTTAATCGAAAATTATTTGATTAAGGATTGACTTTTGTGCCGCAACAAATTGAGTGAACCATCACAAACACATTACATGAACCACTGAAACGCCTGGATTTCACGGAATAATATAGGAACACACACGCAACGTGAGCCAGTTATACTCTTTTTGCAGGATTATCCGTGTTTCGAA
>JAFUBF010000179.1 GCA_017460325.1 Clostridia bacterium
GGAGGCGTTTGCAGTGCGCATTGCGGAGTGTTTCGGACTCAGTGCATTGGTGGATGGGATCATCGGGCCGGGACTGGGAGAGCGGCAGCCGGAGAAGGAGCATCTGATCCGCAGGGCCATGGCTCAGTTCCCGGGGCCGTATGTCATGGTGGGCGACCGGGTATTTGATGTGGAAGGGGCCAGGCGTGCCGGCATTCCCGCCATTTTTGCCGTATACGGATACGGCCAACGGGAGGAGGCCGGGGATGCTTTGCTGGCCTATTTCCCGGAAGAGATCCTTGATCTGCTCCTGCCGGAGGGGCCAAGAGCCCGGGGCCTGTTCCTCTCCATGGAAGGGGTGGACGGCTGCGGGAAATCGACGCAGCAGCGAGCCCTGGTAGAGGAGATGAAGCGTCTTGGGTGGCGGATTGTGCTGACCCGGGAACCCGGTGGGGATGAGATTGCGGAAAAGATCCGGCAGCTGATTCTGGATCCCTGGAATACCGATATGCAGGAGGTGACCGAGGCCTATCTGTACGCGGCCAGCCGGGCGCAGAATGCCCGGATGCGAATTCTGCCGGCCCTTGAGAAGGGCAAAATGGTGATCTGTGACCGCTATGTGGATTCCTCCATTGCCTATCAGGGCGGGGGACGGCAGCTGGGGGCGGAGCGCATCCGGGAGCTGAATGCCTGGGCAACGGAAAACTGCATGCCCGACCTGACGGTCTACCTGCGGATGGAGCCCCATGAGGCGCTGGCAAGGCGCCTCAGCGCATCGGAGCCGGACCGGCTTGAACAGGAAGAGGAAAGCTTCTTTGTGAGAACCTTTGAGGCCTTTGAAAAGCTGTATCAGGGACCGGAGGGGCGGCGTGTCCTGACCGTCAATGCGGCCAGGCCCATTGAGGCGGTGACAGAGGAAATGCTGACACTGGTCCGCCGGCGTCTGGCGGAGCTGACAGGGATAATGGAATGAGCAGAATTGTGGTTGGCATGTCCGGCGGGGTGGATTCCTCCGTGGCGGCCATGCTTCTTAAAGAGGCAGGGCACGAGGTCATCGGCGTGTTCATGAAAAACTGGGATGAAAAAGACGCGGAGGGCCAGTGCACGGCGGAGGCAGACTTTGCCGACGTGCGGCAGGTCTGTGACCGTCTGGACATCCCGTATTACACGGTGAACTTTGAAAAGGAATACTATGACCGGGTCTTTTCCTATTTTCTGGAGGAATACCGGAAGGGCCGGACGCCAAATCCGGATGTGCTGTGCAACCGGGAAATCAAGTTCCGGGCATTTCTCGACTATGCCATGGATGCCGGCGCGGATGCGGTGGCCACGGGTCATTTCTGCCGTCTGGGCAGGGACACAGATGGCATGGTTCAGCTCCTTCGCGGGGTGGATCCCGGGAAGGATCAGAGCTATTTCCTGTACATGCTGGGACAGGCTGCACTCTCAAAGGCGATGTTTCCGGTGGGCGGGATGACCAAGGCGGAGGTCCGGCAGGCGGCGGAACGGGCAGGACTGGTCACCAGCGGCAAGAAGGATTCCACCGGGGTATGCTTTATCGGGGAGCGGCGATTCAAGCCGTTTCTGGCGCAGTTCCTGCCGGCCAGTCCCGGTAACATGGTGACGCCGGAGGGTCGGGTTGTGGGCCGGCATGACGGCCTGATGTATTATACCCTGGGGCAGAGGCGGGGACTGGGCATCGGCGGAGCCGGGAACGGGGAACGCTGGTTTGTCCTTGCCAAGGATATGGACCGAAATGAACTCATCGTTACCCAGGGCGGAGATCATCCGCTTTTGTACAGCCGGACCTGCGAGGGGGAGGGACTGACCTTCATTCGCGGGGAGGCACCGGGCAGGGAGTTTGACTGCACCTGCAAATACCGCTACCGGCAGCCGGACCAGGAGGTCCATGTGACGGTTTCGGGGGACCGGTGCCTGGTAACGGCGGTCCGGTCCCAGCGGGCAGTGACCCCCGGGCAGAGTATGGTGTTTTATCAGGGGGAGGTCTGCCTTGGTGGCGCGGTAACGGATAAGGTTCTGGATGCCGGACACTGTCCGGTACCGGAGCGGGAGGGATGACCGTGAACGGATGGCAGAGATTCTGGGGACACCTGAGGACGATTACGCGTCACCGGCACCAGGTGATTGCCAACTGCTGCCGGGCGGGCATTCTCTGGCAGGGGCTTCGGCACGACCTGTCCAAGTACGGCCTGACGGAATTCCGGGAGGGCGTTCGGTTTTACAACGGCCGGCATTCGCCCACGGAGGATGAGCGCAGGCAGTGCGGTTATTCCCTGGCCTGGATGCACCACAAGGGACGGAACCGTCACCACTGGGAATACTGGACGGATTTCAATATGGACGAGCACCGGTACAAGGCCGTGGAAATGCCGCGGCGGTTTCTGGCGGAGATGATCTGCGACCGGCTGGCAGCCAGCCGGATCTATCTGGGAGACCAGTACACGGATGCCTCGCCGCTTGAGTATCTGATGCATGGGAAAATGCATCAGTATATGCATCCCGCAACCTATGAGGCGCTGGTTCGTTTTCTGACGCAGCTGAGGGATGAGGGAGAGGAGGCCATGTTCAGGGGCCTCCGGGACTATGTAAGGGAGAAGGCATGAGATTACAGAAATATATGGCCATGTGCGGCGTTGCGGCCCGGCGGAAATGTGAGGAACTGATTGCCGAGGGGCGGGTCAGCGTGAACGGCGTGGTGCGGGATGTCCCCGGGACAACGGTGGAGGAGGGGGATGTGGTTACCCTGGACGGGCAGGTGATCCGTCCGGAGGAGCACCGGGTGGTGATCCTCTACCACAAGCCTGCCGGGGAGGTCTGTACGGTGTCGGATGACCGGGACCGGGAGACGGTGATGGACCATTTCCGGGATCTGCCGGAACGGGTATATCCCATTGGCCGGCTGGATTACGATACGGAAGGGGTTCTCCTTCTGACCAACGACGGGGAACTGGCGCAGAAACTGACGCATCCGTCCTCGGAGGTGGACAAGGTCTACCTGGCCCGGGTTTCCGGGCGGCTCAGCCCTGAGGAGGTCCGGCGCCTGCGCACCGGTGTCCTGATGGAAGGCGAGGAACGGATGACCTGGCCAGCCCGGGTGCGCATTGTCCGGGAAGGGGATATTTACAGCGATGTGATCGTGATCATCCATGAAGGACGGAACCGTCAGGTCCGCCGGATGATTGCGGCCGTCGGCCACCAGGTGGTCATGCTGCGGCGGGTACGCTTCGGTCCCATTGACCTGGGCTCCCTGCAGCGGGGACCGTGGCGGTACCTGACGGAGGAGGAAGTGGAGAAACTGCATCAGCTCTGATCCTGAGCCTGCCGCGGAGCGGGAGTCGGCAAAGCTTGTATCCTGCAAGGCAGCGGTGCCGAATGATGAGTATTTGGTCTGCCTGTTGGGCAGTTTCAGGATCGGAGAATGGGGTTCATACGGGTTAAGCTCTGAAGAGGAGGGGATTTCGTGAAATGTGATCTGACCTGTCCGGTTGAGGTTGTACGTGTGCAGATTTCCGTTGAGACGGAGGATAACGGGGCGGAACAGGTGGTCTGTGCCATTGACTTCCACTCGCTTGAGAGCGAAAAGACAGTGGACAGTGTTCAGATGAACATTGTCTGTTTCAGCGCAGACGGGATGCGGCTCGGTGGCCGGCTGGTTCGCGCCCGGGCCCGGGACATCAGCGGGACGGAGTTTTTCGGAACTTTCCGGCCGGAGCATGTCCGCGGGACAGCCCGAGTCGAGGCCAGCGTTGAAAAAGTCTGGTTTACGGACGGGGTCGTGTGGCGCCGGGATGAGCGGAATGTACGGGAATACCAGCCGAACCAGCTGCCGGAGGGACGTGAACTGGACCGCCTGCGCTCGGCGGCCGGCGAGGATGCGGCGGGGTATGCCCGGGAAGAGGCACGGCTCTGGCTGTGCGTCTGTGGCCGGGCCAACCTGAACGGAGAGGACCGGTGCCGCCGGTGCGGCCGGGAGCGTCAGATGGTGCTGACCTCTTTTTCAAAAGAGGTCATTGAGGCGACCCTGGGCGAGAAGGAACGGGAACTTGAGGCGATCAGCAAGGAAAACATCATCCGCTCCACCGAACAGAATGTCCGGGAAATGGAAAAGGTCCAGCAAACCCGGAAGAAGCGGAAAAAGCGCCTGAGTCGGCTCATTGTTTTTCTTATAATCGTGTTGGTCGGGGTTTCTGTCTGGCGCTGGGGTGTGCCCTTTGCGGCAGACCGGATTGCAGCGGACCGCCTTGCAAACGGTAAGCCCTCGGATGCACGGAAAATCTATGAGTGGCTCCTGCGGTACTGGCCGGATGAATACGATGCCGGGAACAAGATAAAGGCTGCCACGCAGGCCATGATTGACCGGCTGATTTCCATGAACACCGAGGATACCCTGATCACGGCCGGCGAAGAGGCTGAGCGGATCGGGGATGAAAAGCGGAAACTGGAGGCCGGGCTGGCTCTGGCCGGAAAATACATGGACAGTGGCCGCCGGGCGGAAGCGGAGACGCTTCTTCGGAGTTTCGGAAACAATGAGTCGGCCCAGGGAATGCTTCGGGATCTTCTTTACCGGGAGGCGACGGAAGCAAAGGAACAGCTTCGCTTTGATGAGGCCATTTTCCTGTTTGAGGAGCTGGGCGATTACATGGACAGCCCGCAGCAGCGGACGGATGCCATCTATCTCAAGGCCCGTGCCCTGATGCGGGAGAATCAGCTGGAGGCGGCTCAGGAACAGTTCCTGCAGGTGGCCGATTATCTGGATTCCATGGCGCTGCTGAGGCGCTGCCGTTATCAGCTGGCAGGGGCCAGGCGGAGCGCCGGTGAGTTGATTTCAGCGGCGGAACTGTATGAAAGTCTCGGCATCTATGAGGACTCTGAGCAGCTGGGACGGCGCTGCCGCTATGATGCGGGCATGGCCGCGGTTTCCCAGGGACGCCTGGAGGAGGCGGCGGAGCAGCTGAAAAAGGCCGGACAGGTCGAGGATGCCCATGACCGCTTTGAAGAGGTGGTGTTTACTCTCGGGAATGCAGCGCTGCAGGCGGGACAGTATCAGGCAGCCTGTGACTGGTTTGAACAGCTGACCATGACCGATGAGGTCCGGAAAGTGTATGACCAGGCGGTGTATGCTCTGGCACAGGAGAAGGAAAAGAGCGGAGACCGGGAGTCCGCCCTGCTGCTGTATGCCTCCCTTGGCAGTTATGAGGATGCGCTCACCCATCTGCTGGACATTGAATATGACCTGGCAAAGGAGAGCATGGCGGCCGGAAATTATGAGGAAGCACTGGACCGCTTTGAGGGTCTCGGCACGCTCCGGGACAGCGCGGAGCAGGCGGAAAACTGCCGGCGCGAAATCGCCGAGGCGGCCTTTGCGGCCATGGACTATGAGAAGGCGATTTCCTACTATGCCCAGATGAAGGACAGAAAGAGTGCGGAAGCACAGATTGTTCGCTGCCGGTATGCCATGGCGGAGAAAAAGGCGGAGGACAGTGCCTTTGCGGAGGCGGCAGAACTGTATAAGGAATGCGGTGACTATCTGGATTCGGCGGAAAAGGCCCTTCAGATGCAGTACAGACAGGCGGAGCAGCTGAGCGCGGCAGGGGAGTATGAAAAGGCCGCGGCCCTGTTCCGGTCGCTGGGCGGGTATCTGGATGCCCGGCAGTGTACGGAGCGAAATGAGGATCTCTGGCTCGGCAATGCCTATCGGAATGCACGGCTGGATCTTGAAACCGGCAATTATGTAAGCGTTATTGAGACACTGGATCCGTATGTGGACGCGGACCTGCCGGAGCGGTACAGGGACATTCCGGCCATGGTGGAGGAGGCGTGCCTTGGCCGTGCGGAGGAGCTGCAGGCCATGGGACGGCCTCTTGAGGCCCTACCCTATTATGAACGGATTCCGAACAACCGAACGGCCAAAAAGCGCCTTACGGATTATGTCTACCGGGTCATCGGCCGCTGGAAGAGCCGGAGCGGGATGGAACTGACGTTCCGGCGCGACGGAACCTGTACTCTTGACGGGCGAAACGCCTATTATGGGGGCAGCGGCTATGAGTTGTTTATCGGGGATGAGCCCTATCCGACACGCCGGGGCTATCAGGTCATTAACCTGCGGGGGGATACACTGACACTCAGGGATATTGACGCTGATAAAACGTTCCGTGTGACCTATGTGGGTGAGCCGCTGCCGGCAGAAGAGACCGGGGATGCACCGGAGGCTGAACCGGAGGCGACAAAAACACCGACCCCCGGCGAGGCGGCGAAGGAGGGGACAGTGCTGACAGAAGGGACGGAGGGATGATATGCCGAAGCGCAGAGATCTCTTTGTGATTCTGGGCGTCCTCCTCATTGCGCTGCTCCTGTTTCTGGCGGCCCGCTTTATGGGAAAAGGGGATGCCACGACCGTGGTGGCCCGGGTCAAGGGCCAGGTGGTTCTCCGGAAA
>JAFUBF010000180.1 GCA_017460325.1 Clostridia bacterium
CATCTACCCGCATTGAGTTTACAGTACCTTTGATTTCACCTTTTGCTTCGCCTATTGCAATACCTTCTGACTTGCCTTCCGCCATATCATCTCTACGTACCTCCGCAATAACCAGTTGCATTTCCTTACTCATTTCTCTTTGCCCCTCCTCTGTCTCGTGAAGTTCCTTTTTCCTGTTCGAAAAGGCCGGAAACTGCTCATCATAATGATCCAAATCACGGAATACTCTCATCAGGTCAGAGATCTTCCTGTACTTCTCCACAGACGATTTCTCTTCCTTTTCGAGATTTGCCGTGTTGATGAAGATTTCAGTTACCGGATGCCTTCTCCTCTTCAGCGAATCTACGTCAAACATACCCTTTTCGTAGTACATCTTCCCATCGCCAAACACATCAAAGCTGGAGATGAAAATGACAATTGCCCTTGGAATCTGTGAAAAATGTGCCCCTTTGGGTGTTTTCTGAATGATCATGGATGCGCCGTTGTAGAAAACACGAAATTCGTGATCATCCTTGTCTTCCTTCTGTACCTCAATATCAACCAAGGCACCCTTCTTTCCCCACTCGCAATCAGCCAGCAGCTCCGCTTCTACCCTGATTTCCGCATAGTTATCCAGTCTTACGCCTCTGGATCCGATATGCAGGATGGTGTATTCGGGAACGGCACTGACTACCCTTACAGGAACGCCCAATACAGTAACAATAATCTCTTCGATCGCCCTGGGATCCTCCCCGACCTTTATGAAGAACTGGTTGTCCATCGGTCCGATATTTGCTGCAAGCATTTTGGCATTCTCGGATGCAACAACCGTCTCCAGCCGGGCTTTCTTCATCTGACGAATGGTTTCTTCCCGCTTTTTCTGAAGCTCCTCTATCCTTATATCTTCTTCAGCCAGTTCGGCTTCCAGTTTTTGGAGTTGATCCGCCTCCATCTGTTCCGTCGTATCCAATCGGGGAAACCTCCTTTACTGCATATTCAACTTTGATCCAGGACCCCTGAACTTTCGGCATCGACCGTCATCGGATTTTTCCTTGACAGACTGACCTTCTGTACCGGATCCATTCCTTTAAAATCTATTTCAGTTTAACATGCAGGCTTGATTCGGTCAAGATGCTATTCTCCCAATAAATTTTCTGTTTTGGTTGGGATTCAGATCTTTTTCGGTCACGATGCCAGCAATCAAGCATTCAAACAGAGTTAGGGGCAGTTCCACATCCACAGCAGCAGGATCTGTCCCGATTTTATCCCCGACAATATGCCCACAGCTGTATCAATCAACCTGTACAGGTACTGCTTCGCGGGATGGATCGTAACGGACCCCGTACGCCGGAAAACCGGTTTTTCGGTGCCGGAGAAAAGCCGAGAAAAAACGAAAAATGAATGAAAACAGAAAGAAAACATCCGGGAAAATGTTCAAGACCGCCGGAAAACGACGAAATCGGGGGAAAACGGGAAAATTTGATTTTGACTTTCTTTGACTATTAGGATATACTACACCCGTCATCAGGGAGGGAACTGGAAAGGTTCCGGAACGGATGGCTCGACAAATGATAACGACCTGCCATACTGGCAGTTGCCAGATCGCAAGGCCAACTGAATGGAGGTTTGCATAATGAGTACGTATCTTCCTTCACTGTTTGGTGAGAATCTGATGGATATGTTTGATGATTTTGACCGTGATTTCTCCCGTGCCTTCAGCCGTCCTGAGCATGTTCTGTACGGTAAAAATGCAGGCAGAATGATGAAAACGGACGTAAAGGAAACCGACAACGGATATGAGGTGGATGTGGATCTGCCAGGCTTCCGGAAAGAGGACATTCATCTTGAACTGAACGATGGCTATCTGACCATCTCCGCTGCAAAAACCTACTCCAATGACAAGGAGGACAATGGAAAGGTTCTGCGTCAGGAGCGCTACAGCGGCTCCATGCAGCGCAGCTTCTATGTGGGTGATACACTGACGGAGGAGGACATCAAGGCGAAGTATGAGAACGGCGTTCTGAGCCTGGTTGTTCCCAAGAAGGAAGCACAGATTCCGCAGAAACGGCAGATCATGATTGAGTAATCTCAAACCTGTCATGACAGCAGCAGCTCAGGCTGCTGCTTTTTTATGTTCCCTCCGAAACTCCCCCGAGTGCCGCACTGCCGGATATTCTGTAATTTTTTGCAGTAAAAATGTATAAAATTGCATTTTTGAAGTTGACAAGACGTACTTTTTTCGTATAATAAGGCGAAAGACCTCAAAAGGGAGGAAAAGCCTATGACCCGAGTTTTTATCGACGGCAGCGCAGGCACCACCGGGCTCCGGCTCGCCGGGCGCCTCCGCGAACGACGTGATATTGAGCTGCTTGTGCTCACCGAAGAAAAAAGAAAGGATCCGGAGGCCCGCAGGGCGATCATGAACCGCGCAGATATTGTCTTCCTCTGCCTCCCGGATGCCGCCGCTGTGGAATCCGTTTCCCTGGTTGACAATCCGGACACGGTCATCATCGACACCTCCACCGCTCACCGGACGGCAGAGGGATGGACTTACGGTTTCCCTGAACTGACCGGACAGCGGGAACGAATCGCCGGCAGCCGGCGCATTGCCAACCCGGGATGCCACGCCAGCGGCGTGATTGCTCTGCTTTATCCGCTGATTCACTGCGGCATGGTGCGTACGGATACACCCCTCAGCTGCTTTTCCCTGACCGGATATTCCGGCGGCGGAAAGAAGATGATTGCGGATTACGAATCGCAGACACGTTCCCCGCTCCTTGATGCCCCCAGAACGTACGGCATTTCCCAGAGCCACAAGCACCTGCCGGAAATCGTCCGTGTCTGCGGTCTTGAGACCGCTCCCCTGTTTTTCCCGATAGTCGGCGCCTTTTATTCCGGAATGGAAGTGGTGATCGGCCTTCATGCCGCTCAGCTGAACGGAAAAGCCGCCGACCTGATGGATCTTTACCGTACATTCTATGACCGGAGCCGCATCATCCATGTGGACGAAAACGCGGATGAGTCCGGTTTCCTTTCCGCGGCTGCCTTCTCCGGGAGAGATGATATACAGATCTCCGTTGCAGGCGGTGATGAGCGGATCATGCTCACGGCACGTTTTGACAACCTCGGGAAAGGGGCCTCCGGTTCCGCCCTGCAGAACATGAACATTCTGATGGGCATTGATGAAACCACCGGCCTTGTTCTCGGATAAAATCCGGCCCGGTGCCCTGCATCGTCCGGACATACATAACAAACAGCAGCACTGCCGGATCACCGGACGCTGCAAAAAGGAGAAACCATGATTCAGTTTATCGAAGGCGGCATATGCGCCTCCAAAGGATTTTCTGCCTCCGGCGTTCACTGCGGAATCCGGAAGAGCCAACGCAAAAAAGACCTTGCGCTGATTGTCAGTGAAGTGAAGGCCAACGCCGCAGCCGTCTATACCACCAATCTTGTCAAGGGCGCCCCGCTTCTGGTCACCCGGTCCCATCTTACTGACGGACATGCCCAGGCAATCCTGTGCAACAGCGGGAACGCCAATACCTGCAACGCCAACGGCGTGGAAGTCGCGGAGAAGATGTGCGAAATGCTGGCCGCCGCGTACCCCGTTGCCGCAGAGGATGTCGTCATTGCCTCCACCGGCGTCATCGGTCAGCCGCTGGACCTGGAGCCCATCGCCGCCGGCATCGGGCCACTGGTCGCCGGTCTGTCCACCGAGGGCTGCGACGCCGCTGCCGAGGGCATTATGACCACGGACACGATCCGCAAGGAAGTGGCGGTCTCCTTTGAGCTCGGCGGCAAAGTCTGCCATATCGGCGGCATCGCCAAGGGAAGCGGCATGATTCATCCCAACATGGCCACCATGCTGGTCTTCCTGACCAGTGATGTTGCCATCTCCCCGGCACTCCTGCAGAAGGCCATCCGCGAGGACATCGCCAGTACCTTCAACATGGTCAGCGTAGATGGCGACACCTCCACCAATGACATGCTCGTCCTCATGGCCAACGGCCTTGCCGGAAATCCGGAAATCGTCGAGGAAAACGCCGATTTCAAAACATTTATGGAGGCCCTCGGCACCGTGACCGTCGCCCTCTGCCGGATGATTGCCGGAGATGGCGAAGGGGCGACCAAGCTGCTGGAATGCAAGGTCAGCTCTGCCCGGGATCTGGCCACAGCCAGAACGGTGGCCAAGTCCGTTATTACCTCCTCCCTGCTGAAAGCGGCCATGTTTGGCGCAGATGCCAACTGGGGCCGTGTCCTCTGCGCCATCGGGTACAGCGGAGCAGATGTGGACATTAACCGCATCGACGTTCGTTTCCGGAGTCCGGCAGGCGAAATTCTGGTCTGTCAGGGCGGCAGCGGAGTGGCCTTCTCTGAGGAGAAAGCCAAGACCATCCTTCTGGAGCGCGACATTGAAATTCTCGTGGACCTCAATGACGGCATCGCCGAAAGCTGTGCCTGGGGCTGCGATCTCACCTATGACTACGTCCGTATCAACGGCGATTACAGAACCTGAGGCAAAAAAATGACAAAACCTTTTTCAAACGCGGAGCGGGCAGAGGTTCTCACACAGGCCCTCCCGTACATCCGTCAGTACAACGGAAAAATCGTTGTGGTCAAATACGGCGGAAACGCCATGGTCAATGAAGACCTCAAACATCAGGTCATGGAGGATATTGTCCTGCTCCACCTGATCGGCGTTCATGTGGTGCTCATCCACGGCGGCGGGCCGGAAATCAGTGACATGATGGCCCGGCTTGGCAAAAAACCGGAATTCATTGACGGTCTCCGGGTCACAGACCGGGAGACCATGGATATCGTGCAGATGATTCTGGCCGGCAAGGTCAATAAAACGCTGGTCAGCCTCCTTGAGCGCAACGGCGGGAATGCCATCGGCCTCAGCGGCATGGACGGACGGCTGATTGAAGCTGAGCCCAAAGATCCCCGCCTCGGCTATGTGGGAAAAGTCACGAAAATCAACATTCAGCCGGTCGAGGATCTGCTGGAGCGCGGGTATATCCCCGTCATCTCCACCCTGGGCTGCGATGAAAGCGGAAACATCTACAACATCAACGGCGATACCGCCGCCGCGCACATTGCCGGTGCCCTCGGAGCAGAGCGTATGATCCTCATGACGGACATCGCGGGCATTCTGCGCGACCGTGAGAATCCGGATTCCCTGATTCCCCGCATTACCTCCCGGGAGATTGACGAGCTCCGGGAGCAGGGGATTATCAGCGGCGGCATGATTCCCAAGGTGGAATGCTGCCAGGAGGCCATCCGTGCCGGCGTTCAGAACGTCATTATCATGGACGGCCGGATCCCTCACTCCATTCTCA
>JAFUBF010000181.1 GCA_017460325.1 Clostridia bacterium
GGAGATTAATCAGCATTGACATTGTCCGACACTCCTTCTTTTTCAGAGTGTCATTATACCAAGGTTTTACTGTTTTGTGGCCACTGTTCCGTAAATTGTGCAATTTGACGGGCACCAATTATCTACACTGTACGGACGATGCGGCAGTCGCAGCGGCTTGGCACATCCTCATGGAAATCCGTCTTCTTCACCAGCGCCCTCTGCCTGCACCGCCAGTCGGTAAGTTCCTCTTCCGGTTTCACATACCGCTTCAACGTCCGGCCGCATTTGCCGCAGATGAGCCTGCCGTTCAGCGCCAGCCTGTTCCCGAACCGGAGCTTGCTGGGATCGCTTGCCAGCCCGCTCCGTCGCTTCTTCTCGCCCTGCACCTGGTAGAACACCGCCTTCGGCACGATGGGGTCGTGATCGTCTTCCACAAAATACTGCGGTTTCTCCCCGCTGTTCTTCACGCACTTATGCGTCAGGTAGTCCTCCACATACCATTTCTGTATCAGGAGATCGCCGGCGTATTTTTCATTTTCCAAGATGCTCGCCACCGTAGACGGGTACCAGTGTTCCCCGCCGGAAGGGGTACAGATGCCATCCTCCATCAGCCCGTCGGCGATCATCTTCGGACTGAAGCCCTCAAGGTACTGCCGGTAAATGCGCCGCACCACGTCCGCCTCAGCGGGGACGATCTCGTAGGTTCCCGGCTTGTCGCCTCGCCTGTAGCCAAGAAAGGAAGAGAAGTTGACACGTCCTCTGCCTTCCTGGAAACCGAAGTTGATGCCCATGCGGACGTTCTGGCTGATGGATGCGCTCTCCTGCTGGGCGATGGATGCGAGGATCGTGACCATCAGCTCCCCGGAGGCTTCCAGCGTGTTCACGGATTCCTTTTCAAAGATGATGGGGATGTTCAGGGCTTTCAGCTTCCGGATATAGTTCAGTGCGTCCAGCGTGTTGCGGGCGAAACGGGAAATGGACTTCGTGATCACAAGGTTGACGTCCCCGTTCTCGCAGGCTTCAATCATGGCGTTAAACTGCGGTCGGGTCTTCGCCTGCGTTCCGGATAGACCTTCGTCCGCAAATATCCCCGCCAGCTCCCAGCCGGGGTATGATTGGATGAAAGACGTGTACCCTGTAACAGCACTTCCCTCTGAAAGATCACAGATTGTTACCTTTTTGATAGGGTAGAGGGAAGGTTTTGAAGCCCTCGCCCCTCCGCCTTGCACCGTACGTACGGATCTCGTATACGGCGCTACATTGGTCTACACAAAACGAGCATGTTTCAAAGTGTAGTAGTCCAACGGATTTATTAGTCCCGGCCTTTTGAGCTTTTCATTTGGCGTCTCCAGAACCTTAGGGCTAATGAGAAAGTTGACGACGTTTCCACAGGCTCTTTTGAAGTGACCCAGTCTGCTGTTCGCAACCTTGAAAATGTCTTCGAATGTGAATCCACAGCTGAATTTCCTATTGAGTTTCTGTAGATTTTTGAAAATCGTACGAGGTCGTTTCCACTGCATCAGAATTATGATTCTGGCGCGGTGCCTTAACCACTCACCAAACTGACCCATGTACGTTTTCATGGATCCGAAGGAATAGTAGTTGATCCAACCTCCGACTATCTGGTTGGCCTTGGTGAATTGCTGAGCGAGAGTGGTAGCCCTTGCAGTTTTCCTGCGAAGCACCCTCCTGATTTTCCTTTTGAGCCTGACCTTCCTGTCAGGAAGTGGTCTGGCATCCCAGGTACCCTTGTTATTCCAGAAAGAGAACCCAAGAAAGGACGCGTTCCACGGCCTCACCACTTTCGACTTCTCTCTGTTGATTTTCAGGAACAACTTCTTTTCTATCCAGTTCGAAATCGAATTCATCACTCTGTTTGCGGCCATTTCGCTTTTGACGAACACAATGACGTCATCGGCGTAACGGCAGAAATGCAGCCCCCTTGCCTCCAGCTCCTTGTCCAGTTTGTCCAGATAAATGTTGCTTAGAACGGGGCTTATCGGACTTCCCTGTGGTACCCCTATCTCAGTAGGCGGCCCCACAAGTCCGTCTTCCATTACTCCTGCCTTCAGAAAGTTTCGTATGAGCTTCAGGACTTCTTTCTCTTGCACCTTTTCTCTGATGTTCGAGATCAGTTTGTCATGACATACTGTATCGAAGAACTTCGAGATGTCAAGGTCTACAACCCACGTGTACCCAGCATTGAGGAAGTCAACTGCCTCAGCCATCGCCCAGTGGCAATCTCTGTTTGGACGGTAACCAAAGCTATGTTCGCTGAAACGCCCGTCATAGCCCAGACTTAAGACCTGGGCCACACATTGCATCACGATGCGATCGACCGCAACGGGAATTCCGAGCGGTCTTTGCCCTCCTCCATTTGGTTTTGGAATATATACTCTTCGTATTGGTTCCACCTTGTATTCTCCGGAACGCATGAGGCTTTTGATTTCCTCTTCGTGCTCCCTGAAGTATAGTCTGGCAGCTTCAACTGTCATGCCATCCACTCCCGGTGCTCCTTTGTTGGAGACCACTTTCTTGATTGCCTCTTTGATGTTCTCGTCGTCAAGGATCCAATCCATCACAGATCGACGCACTCGCAGCTCCCCTTTCTTATCATAGATTGCCGAGTCTCTCCCCTTACCTTCAGTGCGAACAGGTATACGTTCCTGCTCTTGTTGCTCTTATTCTCATTTCGGATACGCTCGACGATTACTCCTAGTGGTTAGCTATAGATCCAACGTTAGGGCCTTCAGTATCCTTCATTTATATCTGGCTACGCGGAATTTCCTGAATTCGTTTCCTACTGCGCCCTCAGCTGACTCCCGAGTATGAGCTTTTTATCGCACGCGCCCCCTTGTTTGTTCTTTCCCCCTTTCCGGTATGGGCAACGCTACTCGGGCCTCCCGGGGTAAGCCTCACATCTTTCTTACAGTGGAAAACAGGGTTGGTCCTGCCTCGCGTTTCCGCGACTCCCAATCTGCTGCACAGCCTTTACGTCTACACTTTGGACTCGGATTTTACTCCTTCGGTTTGTTTTGCAACCTTATCCGACTGAACAGCCTCATTATTGGGTTTCTGTTCGTAGTTCCACTGCCTTGCTACGTGGCTTCCTCCATCCCGAACATTACTGTTCGCGACTTGCCTTTCACTACGCTTGGCTGTAGATACCCGCGACCGGACTTTCACCGGCTAGATGTGCGACATGCCCGGCGCACAAAAAAACAGATGGCACAAATGCCATCTGTTTTCTGTATCTGAACATCACCCGGATCCATCCGGCTGTTCCCTATGTTCCCGGGCAATTGCCCAGTACTGATTCCCGGTTTGCCGGTACCGCCGGATTGGGTCCGCGATTTCCGGAGTGACCTATTGCAGCCGAACCGGCTCCCAGCCGTAGTCCTGGTACGCCTCAGCCGACAGGCCATTTGTGCTGACATAGTCCCGAATGAAATTTGTCCGTATGCCCTGTGTGGGCTCCGCCATTGCATCCGAGGCTCCAAAGTAAGCTTCCTTCAGGTCCGGATCACCCTTGCTGAAGCGCTCTATATCCTTTCCGTACTCAGAGCCGTCCCCGGCCTGTTCCCAGTTTTCCGCGACCCATTTCCCGTCTTTCTGCACGAGAGTCAGGATGCCCGGAAATTCTCCGCCCGAGATGCACTCAAGAACGGATCCCTTCAGCTGATAATTGAATACCCACAGGGTCGTGTAGACACGAAGATGATCCGCATCCACCTCTTCCGTCTTGTGAATGACCGGCGCCGGGATCGTCGCCATTCCCTCTTCTTTCAGGAACTGATCGCCAAAGGTGATGGCGTATTCTGCCGCCGCGCCCTCTACCGGGTCGCTGCCGGTATAGGTATAGGGCGGAAGCCCGGTATCTGCAAGGCACACACAGCCCATAAGCAGGAGAAGTGCCATCAGGATTCCCACAAACTGTTTCATGTTTTCCCTCCATCCAGTTTTTCGGCCGGTACCGGCTCCCGACGCAGGTCAGCTTCTCACCGGCATGTACCTGCATCTGAAGCCCCCGGCTATTTGTTTATACGAACCGGAACCCCGTTCCGGCAGTCCGGTCCGGGCACAATTCTTATCCGGCACCCGGCAGGACCAGGTAGCGCACCTCACGCTTCATGTCCAGTCAGAGCCCGGGCTTTCTTCACCGGGAACTCGCAGACAAACCGGATTCGCCCGGCCTCTGTCTGTTCGGCAAAAATCCGGCCCTCATGCCGCTCCACAATTGCCCGTGCCATTGACAGGCCGATACCATATCCGCCGCTTTCCCTGCTGCGGGAGGCATCCGGACGGTAAAACCGGTCAAACAGGTGTTTGAGATTGTCTTCCGACAGCCGTTCGGTCAGACCGTTTTCCGAGACAAGACGCACCGTATGCCCCTCCTGACTCAGGGACAGTTCAATGGTATCCCCCTCGGGTGAGTACTTGATGGCGTTTTCGCACAGCTGCGAGATCAGGCGTTTCAGCGCATCCCGTTCACCGGTCAGCTGGATGTCTTTCCGGACATCGACGCGAAATTCTTTGCCCATGAAATCCGCCATGCCCTGGAAGGATTCCGTCTGCGTCTCAACCAGTTCGGACAGGTTTAACGTCTCTTTCTGCAGAACCGCGCCTTCCTCATCCATTCTCGACAGATAGATCAGGTTGTTGACCAGATCACGCATGTTGGACACCTGTTTCTGGGTATCCTCTATCCATTCGTTTCTGTCGATGCTCAGCGAAAGAGCATCCATATTGGCCGAGATCACCGTCAGCGGCGTCTTGAGTTCATGCCCGGCGTCCGTAATGAACTGTTTCTGCCGGATCACATTCTGAACCATTGGCTGAATGGCTTTGGAGGAAATCAGCAACATGGTCAGCCAGGCCAGCAGAATGCCGCCCACGCAGGTCACTGCCGATACCAGAAGAAGACTTCGCACACTGTCCATCTTGGTCTCGCAGTTGAGCAGGATGGCCATGGTATCCTGGCGCTTCCCCGTCCGGATCATGTACAGATAATTGCCAATCGTCCCGGTCTCCTTCCCGGAGGTCAGCGCCTGACCGGCAATCGTTTTCAGTTCATCCGATGAACTGCTCTGAATTCGGGTCCGGCCCATCAGGTTTATTTCGCCGTCCTCCGTCTTAAGCGCCACAAAATACCGCGCCTCATCCAGTGCATTCTGCTGGCGCCGGTTCGGCGATTTTCTGCCCTCCTGAATATTCGTTTCCTGGGCAGACAGATTCTCAAGGGTTTTCATCAGCTCACTGCGGACATTGAACCAGTTGACCACATTGATGATCCCCGCCAGGAGAATCATGGCGATAGAGAGCACGGCCACGGCAATCCGAATAAAACGCCGCCTGATTCCCTCAATCATGCCGTCTCCTCCAGCGAATACCCGACGCCACGGGTCGCCCTGATCTGCAGGCCTGCGCCGATTTCATTCAGGACTTTCCGCAGATTGCTGATCGTCACCCACAGTGCGTTCATCTCCGCCTCTGCATCCCAGCCCCACACGCGTTCCATGATCTGGTCCACGCTGTAGACTCTTCCCGGATGCTCCATGAGCATCTCCATCAGCTGGAATGCCTTGTTATTGAGCTTGGCATTTTTCTCTCCGCAGGCAATCACCATACTCTGGCGGTCCAGTGTCACATTGGCAAAATTCATGGCATCCTGCCGGAAATCCTCTTTCCTGCGGAGCATCGCCCGGATTCTGGCCAGCAGTTCGCTGGAGGCAAACGGCTTTGGCAGATAGTCATCCGCCCCCGCATCCAGCCCGGACACCCGGTCCTCCACCGCATCTCTGGCCGTCAGCATCAGGCAGGGCACGGAAATCCCACGCCCGCGCAGCTGACGCAGTACCTCCAGCCCGTCCGGAGCCGGCATCATCCAGTCCAGAATGATCCCGTCATAGTTATACCCGGCCGCATAATCGAGGGCATCCTGTCCGTTATGGACAATATCCACCGCATATCCGGCATGCTCCAGAATCGTCTTCATCGCCTTGCACAGCGATCGGTCATCTTCCGCAAACAACAGTCTCATTTTATCACCCGATTCATGTTTTCCAAAATCCTGTCCTTTGGTCCATCACATCACGCATTATACCACAAAACCGCTGCCACTTGCCAAATCAGCGCCATCCCTTACGGGATGGCGCTGCCTGTTGCTTATCTATGGGAATCCGTCATGTTTTTACCGGTTGAAATGTCCACCCCTGTTCGGCATTCCGCTTTGTCCCTGACTGCCATTCTGGGGTACAGACCAGTGACCTCTTCCACTGTTATTTCCAGAATGCGGCATCCAGTCATCATTGCCGTTCTGAGGCATCCAGCCGTCATTTCCGTACTGGGGCATCCTGTCATTGTTGTCGGAATACGGCATCCAGCCATCATTGTCAAACCGGGGCATCATGCCATTATTGCCGGAATACGGCATCCAGCCATCATTGTCAAACTGAGGCATCATGCCGTAGTTATCATTCTGCTCCGCCGGATGGTTCAGGCCCCGTCTGTTCCGGTTGTTTCTTCCGTTTCTGCCACCATTTCCCGGCATCTCTTCGGGCTGTCCATTCGTATCATTACCTTTCGGCATGCAGTCGCATGAACCGTTTCTTCCATTCCGGGCTTCCCTTGGGGCGGTACCCCTCACAGTCTCCGCATTCAGAATAAGATCCGCCTGCTCACGGGTCATGCTTCCGGCCTCCACATAGCCATCCAGTTCAGCCTTCAGCGCATCCTGCCGCTTCTGAACCATGGCATTGTATCTTGCCGCGGCGTATGCATTGAGAGCGTCAATCAGCGCCTCATCAGATGACTGAGTCTCATCAGCAAACACAGCATCCTCAACGGGTGTTGTCGCTTCTTCAGCTGGGGCGGAATTTTCCGTCGCCTCTGTGGCCGTCTCTGCAAATGCAGACATGCTCAGAGAAAGAATCAAAGCCAGTGCGAGAGTGACCATCCAGGTCTTTTTCGTATTTTTCATCTCAGTCAACTCCTTTTCTGAATCGCCCTTTCATCGGGTACGGTTGGATTATAAGGCGTTAACCTTAAATGAACCTTATGAAACAAGGCTTTTCAAAATTCTTTCCGGCTTTTTTTCAGATCTGAAAACAGCACATTTCCCATCGGTTCAAAAACCCGTTAATGAGGAGTCATCCTGCAATGAGGCGAATCTGCAGAACATATTTCCGGTCTGTGTGCCAACACAGATTTGCGTGTCAGCCACAAAACTTCTTGCACTCAGGGGCTTCGGCATCCCGGACCATGCCCGATCTATGCAAATAGTCGCCTGACTTTCACTTTCTGAAACGACTGCCTTTCGTGAACGGATCTGACTTCCGGTCATCGCCTGTCCGGTGCCCGGGAACCCTTTCCTATAGCTGACAATTTGCTGTGATAATCTCATTCAGCGTCACATCGGGATTTCTCCACCGTTCTGTATTTCGTTCGCCTTTGAAATGAATCGCATGCTTCGGACAGGCATGAATACAGGCCTGGCAGGTAGTACAGTGTGTGGAAAACCGTACCGTATCCTCTACCGTAATGTTCCCCATAGGGCAGACTTTTGCACATGTGCCGCATCTGATACAACTGCCATCGATACTGTAGTTTTTCGGGAATTTCTGTTCATAGGCTTCCTTTCCCATGCCAAGGAACTGGCAGATCCACGTGCCAAAGCCGTCCATGAATGACGCAGGCAAAGACTGATGTTTCCTTGTCCGAATGTCCGCAATGATCTTCTCAATCTGCTCATCCACCTTCTTTTCCGGCAGTTTTTCCTTTTCCCTGGCAATATCGAACTGCGGCTGACAGTTGTCCAGCATCAGCACTGCGTTCACATAGTCGAAATGATACCCCGAAGACTGAGCGATGGCCTCTGCCATCTGCGTTACCTTTCCTTTACCCATCCCATAGGTCGCAATGGCAAAAATGTACTCTGCCTCCAGCTTTACTCCTTCCAGAAAACGCCTGACAATACCGGGCACCATGCAGCCGTAGGTAGGAAAAACCACACCGATCGCATCGTCTTTATAGATCTTTTCTCCAGCCTGTGGAATAGCGATAAGCTCTCCACCTACCCTTTTGCAACAGCAAGGCTGTTTCCTGTCCCCGTGAAATAGAAAATCTTCATGATTCCGTCTCCTCTGCTCAGGTTGTCTCTTGCAAAACAATGCTGCATTATCGTACAATATTGGTGCAACATTTGTTTCATCGAAACAATAATATCATCCATTATTTCATTTTTCAACAGAGCAGAGCCCGGCTGACACAAAGCGGGCAATAATGTATCACCGCGGAGGAAGATACCATGCAAGAACAGACAGAACTCCAGAAAAGAAATCTGCTCCGTATGAGCAATCAGGAATCAAATGCGATTACGAGAGAATGTATTGAGACCGCCCTGATCCGGCTGATGGAGAAGAAAGCATTCGCGGACATTTCCATCCAGGACATCATCACAGTGGCCGGAGTATCCCGCTCCTCCTATTACCGGAACTACGAATCCAAGGAGGATATTCTCACGCAATATATCCGGACAATCAACGAAAGCCTTTCAACCGTCATGCTCCGGTATGATGCCGTACACGAAACAAAGAAAGTCTGGGAGGCGCTCCTGACGGCAGCAAAGCCACTGGCTCCAAAGTACAGGCTCCTGCTGGAAGCCGGATTCGGCGAAAAGGTGACAATGGAATTCTCTAGGACCATGAATGAAAAGGTCGACCCGGCAAATCACACTCTCTGGTATTCAAACGTATACTGGGCCGGTGCGATTTCCTCTGTTCTCTCAGAATGGATCCGTAACAACATGAATGTGCCTGTTGATGCACTTGCGGAAACAGGCAGTAACCTTATGATCAACGGAATTCGTACTGTGCTTGAGTACGGAAACAAATGCGAATAAATCCGGTCAGGCCGTTCTCCCACAGGACTCTGCCTTCAAGGGCTTCGACCTTCGTCGATCTGTTCCAAACTGCCTCGTTATCTGCCGTTGATTCTCCCCGTCCCGATCAGGTAAAGCCAGATTAACCCCGGGCAGCGCCATCCCCTGTGGGATGGCGCTGCCTGATGTCTTTATATGCCTGTTCGTTATGCAGTTACCGATGAAATTGTCCGCCCATGTTCGGCAGAACGTTTTGTCCCTGAGTGCCATTCTGCGGTACAGCCCAGGGGCCTCTGCCGGTATTGCCGTTGCCGCTCTGGGGCATCATGCCATTATTGCCGTTCTGAGGCAAGGAATTGGTATTTCCCATACC
>JAFUBF010000182.1 GCA_017460325.1 Clostridia bacterium
CATCAATTTCTTGCAAAAAGGTGGAATTTACTCGTACAAAGTGGAAGTTACTTTTGCAATCGACACAGATCCCGCCGGGATTCTTCCATTGAATAGCCTTTTGAATCCCGTCCTTTTCGGTTTCGTTCCTCTTCGGAACATTTTCATTCCGCTCCCTCCCGGGACACATCTGTCCTTTCCGCATCCGGATGTTACCAGACAGGATTTTGCCTTTCAGACGGATCAGTGATAAAATGACAGAGAAAAAGGCGATGACTTTGGCCCGAAGGGAAGGATGGATTGCATGAAGAGAGAGGTTGCAACAGGCATTCAGGACTTTGAAACCCTGCGGGTGGAGCGCCGATTCTATGTGGATAAAACGAACTTTATTCAGGAGTGGTGGAAAGGCGGCGATTCCCTCACGCTGATTACCCGTCCCCGGCGCTTCGGAAAGACCCTGAACATGTCCATGCTGAACTGTTTTTTCTCCGACAGGTATAAGAATCGCGGGGAACGGTTTGAAGGGCGGAAGGTATGGGAAGATCCGGAACTGCGAAAGGAACTGGGAAAATTGACGGTGATTATTCTTACTTTTGCCGGTTTAAAGGGAGCCACGTATCAGAGCACAATGGTTCAGATAAAAAAATACCTGGTGAAACTGTTCTCCCAATACCCTGGGCTGTACGCATCTGAAAAAACAGATGGGAATAAACGACTTGCGCTCAGGAATATCACTGAAAGAATGTCAGAGGAAGATGCAGTGCTTTCTCTGAATCTTCTGTCGACACTGCTGGAAATGGAAAAAAGGTTCTGATTTTCCTGGACGAATACGATACCCCTTTGCAGGAGGCCTATTTCAACGGTTACTGGAAGGAACTGGCCGCATTCACGCGAGCTCTGTTCGGGAACACGTTCAAAACCAATCCTTCCATGTACAGAGCGGTCATGACAGGGATCACCCGGGTGAGCGAAGGATCCGTCCTCTCTGAGCTGAATAATCTGGATGTTGTGGCAACAACGTCAGACAAGTACGCCACCTGTTTCGGATTTACCGAACCCGAAGTGTTTCAGGCGCTGGATGAACAGGAATTTGGTGAAAAGAACAAGGATGAAGTCAAACAATGGTACGATGGCTTTACCTTTGGTGCCTGTACGAATATCTACAATCCCTGGTCAGTGACAAATTATCTGGACAAGGGAAAACCGGCGGCCTATTGGGCGAATACCAGCGGAAACGGGTTGGTGAGCACGCTGATCCAACAGGCAGGGCGACCCGGCGACAAAGATAGAGTTTGAAACCCTGCTGGAAGAGGGAACGCTGACCGTTCCCACGGATGAACAGATCGCCTTCAATCAGCTGAATAAGAGTGCGAACGCGATCTGGAGTCTGCTGCTCGCCACAGGCTATCTGAAGGTAATCCGCATTGAACCCCGGACGAATGTCAGGGGAATGCAAAGAGACTGGTATGTTCTGGGCGTGACGAATCTGGAGGTGGCCATGCTGCTTGAAAACCTCGTACGGGGATGGTTTGAGGAAGGAAAGTACTTTGGCAGGTTTGTCACAGCCATGTTCCGGGGGAACGTGGAGGACATGGAGGAGTATATGAATGGGATCATGCTCAAAACCATGAGCTTCTTCGATGGGGAAAAGGAATCTGAGACCGGAACGCCGGAGAAATTCTATCACGGACTCGTCCTGGGATTGCTGGTAGACCGGTCCGGGGAATACGATGTCCGATCCAACAGAGAAAGCGGCTTTGGCCGTTACGATGTAATGCTGGAACCAAAGTGCATCTCGGATCCCGCGGTTATCATGGAATTCAAAGTGCATAATTCCCGGAGGAGCGAGAAAACTCTGGAAGATACGGTGACCAATGCGCTCAGGCAGATCGATGAGAAGAAGTATGAGACGGAGCTGCTTGCCCGTGGGATTCGGGAGGAGAACATTCTGAAATACGGCTTTGCTTTCAAAGGCAGGCAGTGCCTGATCCGGAAAGGGTAGCCAAAGCTTCTGTACTTCCATGAAAGAACGAAGGTAAGGTGCTGTGTTTCTGGGATGGCCCTGATAGGGTATTGCCAACTTCCCCAACATCAGGTAAAATGTGCTCTGGCTGGGGATCAGGTCGCCACCGTTCAGGAAAACACGAAAGTGGTCCGCTGATCCGGGCATCCTCTTGTCTGCTGTCTCTCGGGACCGAAGAGATCGCCGCTGTCCGGTACCTCAGCCTGCAATCGAATGATTCGCGTTCCATACAGGCCTGTCAGGAAACAGGCCGAATAACAATATTCCATCAGGAGGGTTATATGAAAAGAACCATCTTACCGGTTATCCTTGTGCTTTTGCTCCTGCTTCTCCCTGCCGCTCTTGCCGATGAGGCACGGGATGTAAAGCTGAGCAACGTCGGACTTCATTTCTCGATTCCCGGCTATCCGGATGCCTTCGCCGGCATGCTGGATATCCCGTACAGCGAGCAGGCGGATAATGAAGGGAATGTTTTCCTCACGTACATTCAGTATTATCCCAAATCAAGCGACGACCTCGCTGCACTGGAGAGCAAAATCAACGATCCGGATGCCTCGGCGGAAGAATCCGAGAATCTCGTCCAGGAATTCGTTAACTCCGCCGTTCCCCTGATGATCATTTACACTCTTCGTGACGAAACACAGCTGAACAGTCTGTTTGACGAATGGAAGAAATCGAATCCGGGCGCAACCTCAACCGAGATCGGGGAAGCGGATGGATACCACTTCTATCTCTTTGACCGGGATCTGACCGAGGATCTGGCCGGTCTTAAGGCACCTTTTGCCGAGGACTGCCAGAAGATCTATGATGTCCTCCGGGAATCACTGGCCCATGCTGAATTCTTTGCCCCGCTCAGTGCGGAGGAGCAGAATAACGGCAAGCAGCTGTCCTTTGTCACCAACGATCTGGACGGAAATCCGATCAGCAGTGATGAGCTCTTTGCCCAGCACAAAATCACCATGGTCAACGTATGGGCAACCTGGTGCCCGCCCTGTAAAGCTGAACTGCCTGAGCTGGCCAACATTCACCATCGTCTGGCGGAGAAGGACTGCGCAATTGTCGGCATTCTGCTGGACAGTGAGAATCCGGGTGCCATCGAAGAGGCACAGTCCCTGCTCAAGGACGCCGGCGCAGATTACACCAATCTGCTCTGTCCGGAAGGCTTTGACATGGATCTGCAGATCGGATCCATTCCCACCAGCTTTATGGTCGATCGCAACGGCGTCATTCTCAGTTCCGTCGTCGGCGCCTATATCGACCAGTACGAGCCGCTGATCGACTCCCTTCTCGGGCAGCAGTAAAATCTCAGTCCCGCGAATATGCAAGATGCTCTGATTCAGACTGAATCAGAGCTTTTTTGCATGGGATTTCAAAAATGGCAACGATATGCCCATGACATCAGCTTTTTTACACTGATTCACGAAGGGCCAGTACGGCCATCCAGGGCTTTCCGGGCAGGTCGACCCGGACATGCCCGCTGACGCCACGCAAAACCGTCTTCCGCTCCATGTTCCAGGTATCCAGCACCTCAACGCGGTAACTGCTCTTCTCCGGCAGGTCCAGTTCAAAGGCGGCGGCGCACTGGTCATCCAGATCGGTCAGATACGCCTGTTCCACGCAATGCCCCCGATAGCTGTATTCCACCGCATAAAAGCGCTCCCTGTCCATTTTGTCCATCTTGGTAACGCTGTGCAGGAAATCCTGAAAGTCCGGAGGCATTCCTGCAATCGCGCCCTGCATCGCCTCCTCCGGAAGCTCACACAGCAGTTCACTCAGTGAGCCGCTGACCGGTTCCAGAGGACCGGGCAGGTTCTCAATCACCTCACGAAGGAAGGCAATCCGGGCCGGGCTCTGGCCGTTCAGTTTGCCGCCACGCGCCCACCAGACCACGTCCTTTTCCCCGGTATTGGTGGCCTTGTCGCCCATTTCCGTCCCCGGAAGGAAGGTCTCCCCGTGGGTGCAGTATCCGCCCTGCGCCATCACGCGCCAGAAGCTGCGGGTCATGGTCTCGCCGGAGAGGTTCCCCCAGAATTCCGGTACATTTCCCTCATAGCGGCACTCGTCGATCAGCACAGGTTTATGATACCGCCGCACCGTTTCCGCCACGCGTGTAAGTTCCTTTGTCTGCCAGGAGACATGGGTAATGCCCTCGCCATCCGGGTTCCACATCCGAAAACAGTTGTGGTTGGAAATCGGATGGTGGAAGGGATCATTCTCTGAAATGAAACGGGCAAACGCTTCAAAGTCCTCCGGCGTCTTATCAAAGCACAGGTCGTATTCGTTCGCCAGGCTCCACCAGACATTGGGAAAAGCCGCAAGACGGCGGAGCAGATAGTCCAGATAGCGCCGGTTATCCTCCCGGCTCATGTTCTCAAAGCCCCAGCGGTCATAGGGATGGAACAGGATCAGATCGACCTCAATCCCCATGTCACCAAGGCGCCTGAGAAGCTGCTCCAGATGGTCCCAGTACGCAAAGCAGGGGCGGTTCGTGTCCCAGTACCCCTCCGGCTGCCCGTGCCGCATCGGGTTAATCGGCAGTCCTTCGGCGGAGAAGTCCTTTTCCGCCATGCCCGCTCTTGGCTCAAAGGGATAAAAACGCGGGTTGTTCGTGTTATAGGCATAATGCTTGGGAAACACGCAGGTGCGCAGTTTGTTGAAAGGCGAGGCTGCCAGACTCACAAGCGTTTCCTCAATCAGGGCCTCACTCTGATGGGCCAGAGCATAGACCGTGGTCCCGAAGGTGGGGCGCCACGTTCCATCCGCACAGCGCATGGCCGTCCCGACGGCGCGGACCGGGCCATGCCTGTTTTCATCGGCCGGCTCGATCCGAAGCGTCCCCCTTTCCGAGAGGCCAAGCGTTTCGCTGTGAACCTCAATGTCATAGACACCGGCCAATTCCGGGAGATACCGGATCCTGTACGTGCCATTCCCCGCGTAGAAGCCTTTGACGCGGGCCGGTGCCTGCCCCGGCAAACCAATGGCCGCCCTCAGATCGATTTTGCCCTGTGAACCACAGGGTTCAGGTCCTTCAAAGACCAGCTCCAAAGTTTCATACTGCTTTCCAATGTACTGCTTCATCACTGTTTCTCCTCACCTGTCAGATTCCTGCTCTCGTGTCCGTGCGCAGGAACCGGAATTCTGAGAGCTGTGTGCACCCTGTAGTGCCGCCTGTGAGCATGCCCGTTCCCGCCAACGGGCAGGGGCGGAACATTTACCG
>JAFUBF010000183.1 GCA_017460325.1 Clostridia bacterium
CCTTCCCGCAGGACCGTGGAAAACGGCGCATGGGCAAACTGCTAGAGTAAGTATACCTGCAGGCAAAAGCAGACGGATTTCCCTGCGTGTACATTTCCACCGATCACACCGGGCTGTATGAAAGGAATGGCTGTACCGTCTGGAAAACCATGCAGGACGCCGAAGGCAACAACTGCCGGATCTACCGGATGAACATAAAACGCCGGGATTACAGCAGCATTCTGGGCCGGCAGGTCTCCGGCACGATTGACCGCCCCATGGGCAGCGCCCATCCGCGGCATCCGGATATGATCTATCCGATCAACTATGGTTACGTAGACGGCGTTTTTGCCGGAGACGGCGCGGAGCAGGATGTTTATGTGTTTGGCCCATCGAAGCCCATCCGAACCTTCACGGGAACGGTGATTGCTGTGCTACACAGGCTGAATGACTGCGAGGACAAATGGATCGTCAGCACGGACGGAAGCAGGCTGGACAAGGACGGGATCCAACGGGCCGTCGCGTTCCAAGAGCAGTATTATATGATGTTGGGGTCAAAAGGACATTCTGAAGTGTATCACCGCCATCAGTTCGACCATTGACATAGTCCGGCACAGATCCGGTTCTGTACCTTAAAAATTTCACACAAGCATAAGAAAATCAACACGCTCAGGCTTTTTTGTGGTATAATAGGGTATCGAACTTGAAGGGGTGCTGAACATGTCCTTCCGGAAGAACGATGCCCAGCAGATTACATTTTCCGACAGTCTTTTCGGCCTGACTGAACGGGAGAAGAAAGCCTTGGAGAAGTCATGGGCGAAGGTATTCGCAGACGAAGTTTTCCCTACGATTGATGAGGAACGCTTCAGTGTGCTGTATTCCAATAAGGACTCCAGGCCAAACACCCCGGTCAACATTATTGTCGGCGCCTTGGTTCTGAAAGAACTGTTCGGATTGTCTGATGATGATATGGTAGAGACGTTGATGTTTGATCAACGCTTTCAGTATGCCCTTCATACAACGAGCTATGAAGAGCAGCCGTTGAGTGATAAAAGTCTTTCCCGTTTTCGTATCCGCTGCTACGATTACGAATGCATTCATGGTGTGGATCTGTATCATGGCTGCGTCAAAGATCTGGCAGAGAAGACTGCAAAGATGATGAAGATTGACGGTCGTATTCGCCGGATGGATTCGATGATGCTGGAAGCCAATATTCGGAAGTTGAGTCGAATGGAACTGATCTACACCTGTATCGCGAAGCTTGTTCGGTGGCTGGAGAAAAACGGTCACAAGGATCTGATTGAAGGAATGGAGCATTATTGTGATCCCAATGATTTCAACCAGGTCATCTACCACTCAGCCGGTGCGGAAGTAGACACACGAATGGAAACGCTTCTCAGCGATGCAGAAAAACTGCTGCAGTCCTGCCAAGGTAAATTCGAGGACATTACCGAATACCAGTTGTTTATCCGGTGCCTGTCAGAGCAAACGGTGGTAGACAATGGTAAGCGTCGATTGAAGAGCAAACAGGATAATGATATGAACTCGGATATGCTTCAGAACCCATCTGATCCGGAAGCAACTTTCCGGAAGAAGGCAGGGAAGGAACATCGAGGGTACGTTGTTAATCTGGAGGAGTCTGTTGGGCCAAACGGTTCTGTCGTCACAGACTACGCAGTCGAGCAGAACAATACCAGCGACAGCACCCTGCTGAAGAAGCATCTGACCCAGATGGAGAAGCAAGACGAGAAGGTAACCATGATCGCTGATGGCGCTTATTGTGGGACCGATAATAAGGAACTCGCGGAAGAGAAGAATGTTGAACTGATTACTACCGATCTCACCGGGAAAGACGTTGATCCGATTTTTGCCGATTTTGAATTCAACGAGGATGGTACCAGAGTGATTGCCTGCCCCGATGGAAAACAGCCCAAAGGATGCACATACATAAAACAGAGCGGTATGTGCCGAGTATCTTTTTATCTCGATCAGTGCCAGAATTGTCAGCATCGGGATGAATGTCAGGCAAAGCTCCACAAGAGAACGGCAATCGTAATGGTTTCCCAGAAAAAACGAGATCGAGCGAAGCTCCAGAAAGAAATGAAGAGCGAGAAATACAAGCTTTATGGTAAGATTCGAAACGGAGTGGAAACCATTCCCTCGATACTCAGAAACGTCTACAACGCAGACCGGGTACGTGTCAGAGGAAAGATAAGGACAAAGTTCTTTACAGGGTGCAAGGTAGCAGCGCTGAACTTCCGAAAGCTCTTCACATTCAGGAAGGGCTTGGGACGGTATGCCCAAAATGCTCTTTTGGTTCCCCAAAGAGCATGATTGATAGGGGGAAATCTCTTTCAATCCATGAATGATGAGGAAAACTACGGCATGATTTTCAGATTCCTGCCTTTTTTCCTATAGCCATTTCAAAAAGACTTATGTTTGTGTGAAATTTTCAAGGTTCGACCGTATCGACTTATGCCGGAACTGGCCTTATGACCCTGACATCATAGTATATGCTTTTTCATATCATTCCGCAATCCCACGTGCTGCGAAACTGATACCCTGTACTGAAGGCCTTCTTTCTGTCCGACTCGGCAAACATACGTCCGTAACTGGCAAATAAGA
>JAFUBF010000184.1 GCA_017460325.1 Clostridia bacterium
AGCAACGCCGGCTGTGCAGAGCGGAGCAGATGGACAGTGGGAAATCTCAGGGAAAACCGGGAACGGAACGACTCTGTATACGGTTCAGGTATCGGATGGGGATGTTATCAACCTGAGGGATCTGCCCGCGGGGACCGGATACCGAATCGCCTTTGAGAATGTAGATGAACGGGTCATGACCGGTTTTACCTGGAACAGACAGAGCTATATTACCGCCTCCATGGAGGGAACAATCGGGAATACACTTCCCGAATACGAGGCTCTGGTGATCTATCCGGACGGAATCTATGTGCCGCATACGGAACTGGTCTGTCTGAGTGAAACGGTGCCGGACCCGCTTCCGGACTTTGCGCTGATCCCCGCAAATGAGAGAACGGAAAAGGCTGTCTCTGAGGGGTGGATCGAGATTCCGGAGGGGATGCAGGGAAAAGCAGAACTTTCGGAGGACGGGACAGGAACTGTTTGTTTTTCGGATGAAAGCGGGCAGGAATGCGGTATTCGTGTTCACTGCATGGGCGAGTATCAGTTCAGGATTGTTCCGTTGCAGGATGAACGAAGCCGGTTCAGCGTTCAGAAGGATTCCGGTTTGCTGCGACTTCGGGCTGACTGCAATGGATCGGATGTGCTCCGGTTTACGGACGAATGTCCGAAAATAGCGATCTATGGAATGGAGACACTGGATCTGTCCGTTGAGGGGCTTGTGACAGAGGAAGAATTCCGACTGGTTGCCTCGTTTGTACATGAGCGGGTGCAGCTGGACGATGAGACGGTCCGGTTGACCCGGAACGGAGCGGAAGAAACCCTGACCCTTGAGGAGGGAACCGCTTTACTGAACGTGAAAAGTGGAGATCGCCTTTCTCTCCTGCTGCCATCCGGTACTGCCTATTTCCTTGAACCGGTCACGGATGAGGCCGGCTCACTGGAACTGACAGGAACAGATGCAGCGACCGGCCAGTTGAACGGGCCAACGGCCTGCAGGCTGATCGTTTGCCGGAAGGAAGCGAGTCTTGACCTGACAGTGAGACGGATTACAGAGGCGGCGGATAACGGGGAAATCCGGTTCAGCTTTTTTGAGGGGGATGCAGAAGAGGAGACCGGGACGGTATCAGACATTCGTGTATTGCGGAACGGGACGCCGGTCAGTCTCACGGATGGAACGGTTTCCGTCAGTGATGGGGATGTCCTTTCCGTGAGCGGACGGCTTGCCGGAATGCGCTGCAGGGTGACCGCGTTGGATGCCGACAGCCTGATTACGCAGATGTCGACGGATGGGGCTGCATTCCGTGAATGCAGTGAAATTTGGATGACTTTCCGTTCCGATACACCCGAACGCGTTTCAGTGGTACAGACGGAGGCAGCCGTTGAAATCCCGGGTATTCTGGAGCTCTCCGGTGGTGCACTGAAAAAAGATATGTTTGAGGTTGTAATTGAGGGAGCAGATCAGGAACAGGAAACGATCCGGTGCCCGGAGGCAGAGGATGGACGCAGTACATTCAAAAGCCGGAAACGATTCCTGACGTCCCTTGGAACCGTGCAATGGAAGGTTACCTCCGGGTATCTGGGACAGAACCCGACCGTGGTGGGGGATGCCTCAGCGTTCATTGTGCGCATATCTGCCGAGCAGGGTGAGGCCGGCACGGTAATCATGTCCCGTCGGATTTTCCTGCAGCTTCCGGACGGAGGTGAAACGAAAACGGAGGCGATTCGGTTTACCGGGATCTGTCTTTTCCCGGTCCGGGTGTCGGTTGAGTCGGCGGATTCAGAAAAGATCCTTCCCTGCAGGATTGTTGTGACGGAGGCCGGAGCGATAGACCGTTTTTCCTATACGGCAGGAACCAGGAGCGGCACGATCAGGTCCGGGGAGAGCCTGTTGCTCTGTAATGAAGAGGCGACGATCTGGCTTCCGTATAAAGCGCAGTATCAGGTTTGTCCGCAGCTGCCTTCGGGCTATGTGCTGGAAAATGAAGAGGAGACGATACTCACCGGTTGTGTCGGACCTGATTCGGCGGGCATTCGTCTGTTGTGCCGGTACAAACCGGCTGTACAGCTGGAGGGACAGTCAGGATACAGGATTCCGGTTCAGGTGAAATTTCAGGGAGAAGAATGGACGGAGGAACAGTTCGGTTTTACATTAGTTCCTGCAGAGGATGAGACAAATTCGGCAGGTGACAGGGGATTCCGCTTCAGTGATGGCTCGGAGGCCCTGCATTATGTCGCCGATGCGGAGCAGCCGGAATTTGACGTAACGGTGGTAGCAGACGGGACCGGTGAGGAAAAGGGCATTCAGGTCCTCCGGGGCGGTGAATACCGGTTTTATCTGAAACAGACGGACATGACGGATGAGGGAATCCGTTATGATGAGTCGGTTGCCGAATTAATCCTTGAGGTCACAGATGACGGCGAGGGACATCTGGTTCCGAGTTTCCGCCCGGCAGAGAACGAACTGCCGGTGTTTATCAATACGGCGCAGACCACTCTGTATGTCACATGCGAGGTAAACTGCCAGGAGGGACAGTCATACGGCATTGAAGATGCACAGCGAAAAAAGCTGCCGGTTCATGTGCGGATTGATGGGCTGAGCGCATCGACGGTGTCGGTGCTGAGCGTAAAAAGAGGTGCAGATGAGCAGATACCGGTCCGTGAGGAGAGCATTGAACTGCTCCTGTCGCATGGGGAGACGGTCTGTCTGACCGGTCTTCCCACCGGAGGCACGTACAGCGTTGAAACCGGCAATGACCTGAGCGGATATCGGGCACAGACGGAGGCGAAGACGGGGAACCTTGACTATCATTCGGAGAACAGGGTGGTATTCCCGTTCACCTATGCACCATCCGGTTCGGTCACGGTAAAGGGGAAAATCTCACTGCTGTACAGAAAAGCCCAGACCGGTGAAAAGGCCCGGTTTGTGATGATTCCGGCAGATGATTTTACCAGGGACAGGTTTGAGGTGGGGTATCGACTCGAGACAGAGGTATCTCTTGGCAAACTGCAGGCAGGGCGTATCCGGGAGCAGATGGCAAAAAACACCTTCTCTGTGTCGATGGCAGCACCGGCCACCTTCTTCAGCTTTGACCCGCTTGTCTTCTCGGAACCGGGAATCTATACGTTTGAGCTTTCGCAGATAAGTGGAAACATGGTGGACACGGTGTATGATGATTCCGTTTACCTTGTACGGATTACCGTAACGGATCCGGAACCGGGCTCCGGCGTCCTTCAGGCGGAATATGTCATCCTGAAGGGCGGGGCCGAAACGGAGCTTTCATTTGCCAATGCCTATGCGGCATCCGGTGAGGCTGAGATCAAAGGCACGTTCAGTCTTGAGGGACGCCGTGCATCGGCGGATGAGTTTTCCTTTCTGCTACTGGACGAGGAAGGAAATCAGATTGCCGGGTGCAGGAATCAGGCAGATGGAAAGATTGCGTTTCCCGCCCTGATGTATGATGCGTCGGATATCGGGACAGTCCGTTACTACCGAATCCGGCAAAGCCCGGGCGAGTTGGGTGGAATCACGTACGATGAACGGGAATTTCGCGCAATCGTGGCGATCCGGGATGAGGGTGATGGGGTTCTTTCCACCTCTGTGGCCTACCTGACGAAAACCGGTGAGGGACAGTGGACACCCTCCGATGAGGTACACTTTGCCAACCAATATAAGGCCGAAGGGGCGCTCACGATTTCCGGGGAAGTCCGGATGCTGGGGAGACCGTTCCTGCTGGGTGAATCATTTGAAGTTCAGCTGACTCAGGAAATGGATGAAGATGAATGGGCAGAGATGGAAACCATTGTCCTGAATCCGGAGGACGGAAACAGGATCCCGTTTTCGTTTGATGAAATCGAGTACAGGCTTGACGATGCAGAAGCGGGGCCGCTTCGCTATAAGGTCTCTTTAACAGCGAACGGGGAAAATGTTCGTGTTGAGGGGGATGAGGAGCGGATTTTCCGGATTGATATTACCGATAACGGGGACGGGACACTGAATCTGAGCAGCTCCCTGGACGGAGAACTTTCTTTTGCATTGATGGGACTGACGGAGAAAACACTCTGCTGTGAATTCGATGATGACAACAACGCAAGCGGTCTGCGACCGGAGAGCCTGACGGTCCGTCTTCTGGCTAACGGTCAGGAAGCAGAAAAGATCCGGCTTTCCGAGGAAAACGGATGGCAGACATCAACAGGTGCTCTCCCAATGGCAGATGAAAAGGAAAACGATATCCGGTACGAACTGGAACCCGAGCGTGCCAGACTTTACGGACTGACCCTTTCCTGGGAGGATCCCGATACGGCCTCCCTTGTCGCCAGATACAGGCCACACTTCGGTTCCAATGACAATCTGCTTGTCCGCCTCCTGGCACCGGCCACGGGGGATTCCGGATCTGTCATCGGGTATTTCCTGGCACTGGCGGTTTCCGGAATCGTCGTTGCCGTAATCATCCGCCGCGGGAAAAAAGATTAACAGAGCAAAGCAGGAAACAGCAAATTCCGCACCGCGAGTGAAGCATGAGTTTCATTCGCAGACCGGGAGTTGCAGAAGATAGGAGGAGCATTTGAAATGTGTACGATTAATCACAAATTCAGGCTTATTGGGTGTTTGCTGATCCTGTTTGTCGTCTGTTTTTTCGTGGATGCTGTGGCGGAAAAAAACTATACTATTACCTATTCCTTCGAATCGAGTGACTCGGATTTCATTCTGGATTACACAACGGTACCCGGTATGCCGGAACTGATGGAAAAGCTTCCTAAGTCGGCAAAGAGCGGAAGCAATGAGACTTATACGAATCTGCTTCAAGGAAAGACGTTCGAGAGTGGAGCCGTTACGTGGACGTATGAACGCACTGACCCATGGATTAAAAAGATAACCGGAGACGTTAAGCTTAAAGTTTTATGGATACCGAAGGAGGAAAATCTGTCAACCGCGACCTGTACAATTACCTATCAGTATGAGTTTGACGGCGGATGGCGTGGGATTGAGTGCCCGGAAGCAGTGCGTTCCGAAATCATGAGGAGATTTCCTGTCAGGGAAAGTGAGGAGGTTTCCCAGAATGGTAACGTAAATCTCAGTGAGATCAACAAGAACTTTGAAGGGGTCATTGACACTGAAAATGACGGGATATGGAAGACAGCCGGATACTTAAACGAGAATATGCATGATACCTTTATTGCCGGTAGTGATGCGGTCATGAAGGCCAAATGGGTATTTGAAGGAAATAAACACGAGGTTCAGTATCTGGCTGTCAGTACGGATGAATCGAAACCGTTTCCGGAGAAGCTGGAAAAGGAGATACAGCCGGCGGTTACTCAGACGGTTGAAAAAGGGGACTGGGTTCGGGCATATGCACCGCGGAATCTGCAAATCCCGGATGGAGCAGGAACATGGCGGTTCGGTGGGTATACCCACTCTTTCATAGTCGGGCAAAGCGAAGGGAACTGTTTCACTGGAAAATGGACGTATCTGGAAAATTCACCGCAGGTAACCTATACGTTTGTTTCGGATACGGAGGGGATACCCTTACCGGACGAAATTTATCAGTATCTGCCGATTGATGCAAATTCGTACGGCGACGGAGATGTGGTTACCCCGATCATGCCGGTTGAAACGAGTTTTCAGTCGAAATACGCATCGGATTATTCATCGGCAAATGTATCCTGGAGATTTATCGGATATGAACCGGAGCAGATGACAATGGCCGGTGTTCCTGTGAAATTTACCGGGAAATGGAAAATGGTTGATGACAGCAGAACGATCTCCGTTCTGTATGCATCTGCAGATGAAAAGGAGCCGATTCCCGATGAGCTGTACTGGCGTGCCCGGAAAGACTTTGTCTCTGTTGATCTGACGGAAACCGCTGAGCCCGAGCTCCCCGAGAAGAAAAAAGTGTTTGAAACGGCTGTCGGCAGGTGGACGTTCGATCGGTTTGTCTACAGCAAATCAGAGTCGAATCATGCGGCGGAGATGTACATTGGATACTGGAAATTTGAGGAGAAAAGCCGTGAACTGTCTTATTCAGCCAGGTCACTGACTGAAGGAAAAGAACTGCCGGAATTTGTGCCGGATCTTTTGCCGGCAAAGACAAATGTCTCAGCGAGGGAAACGGATCTGAGTCCCGTAGAACCCACGCGAAGGGAAATTCGGGTTACCGGGGCCAGTTGGGTGTTCAGAGACTATCAGGAATTGTCCGTTGTCCCCGGGGATACACCGTTGGTGTTTGTCTCTGAATGGGAATATGTTCCGGATGAACCTGTGAGCGCGAGCATCAGGGGATCGGTATCGCTTTCCGGAAAGACGATGATCGGTCAGGAGTTTGAGTTTATCCTTGTTGAGGGAAATGACATTCTGCAGCAGGTGTCGAATCAGTCGGATGGCTCTTTTGCCTTCACTCCACTGCAGTTTGATGCGGATGATCTGGCCCGAATGCCGGAAAACGGGTTTGAATACCAGGTTATGGAAGTTGACGGAGGGGAAACGAAGGACGGAACACTGCTGGACGGGACGGTGCAGAAGGTAACGGTTCGGCTGGGTGAAACGGAGAGCAGGCTGACTGTTCAGACCCAGGGAACACCTGTGTTTACCAATGCATATTCGGCTGAGGCGATGGTCACCGTAACGGCGAAAGTGGAGTTTTTCGGATTTGAATTTGTGGACCGGACACTGCAGCCTGTCCGTATGAAGCTGTTTTCCTTTGAACTGTATGAAAAGGACGGAGGAAGCTGGGAAAGGCTTGCCACATCCGAATGTGATGGACAGGGAAAGATTTCCTTTGAGATCCCGGTCGATCATCTGGATACGGGGCTGCACTGCTTTCGGATTGTTCAGGCGGAACAGGGGGAGGACCATGTGCTGAGAGATCAGAGGCGGCACGACTTTAACCTGAATGTCATCGACAGTGGAAATGGGACACTGGAAGTTGAACCGGTTTACGTCGGACAGAGTGTGGCCTCGCTTCAGAATATTTCGGTGAACCTGCCGGAGCTTGTATTTGTGAACCGAATGGAAAGTGAATTGCTTTCTGTAGAAATTGACGAGAACCTGTCAGGCAGGAACGGATGGCAACTGTTTGCAAACGGAATGCCGCTGGAAGTTGATGAAACGATCATGGGCCAGATCCTGACGGAAACGGATGGGGAAATCCGTCTCCGGGGACTTCCGTCGTACGATTCGGATGGAAACAGAATCACCTGGAGCCTGCAGCTGGCGGCAGATTCGGACGTGCAGATTCTCAGGGAGGATGGAAACGTAAAGGATTCACACTATGCAGAGAACGGGGAGACAATCCGTCTGGCCGTGACATCTGCAGTCTGGACCGGGAACGGATTTTCGGCCGATCTGATGCTGTCCGGAACGGATACCGTACCGGATGTTCGGGCGAAACTGCTGAAAGACGGAAAAGCAAGCGGTCATGCCCTTACGATGGCGAAGGTGGATGAGAATCAGTACCGTCTGGCAGCCGATAACCTTGGAAGTGGTCAGTATACGGCAGTCGTAGAGCCGATATCGGGATATTCAATCCAGTATGTGGGTGCAGACGGAAAAGCAAGGAATGATGCAGATAACGGAGGGGAAATCCACCTGACAAAAATCCCGAATACGGGAGACGGGGAACGGATGCCGCTCTATCTCCTGACGGGTATTGTTTCGGTCTGCCTTGCGGCGGTGCTGGGACGGTGGAAAAACGAATGAGGGCATTTGCAGCGTCGCGGAACAGTTTCCGGATAGTGAGACAACGTACAGGATGATGATTTGCAATGTGTGGGTGAGGGACCTGGTGCTCTGCACCAGTTATCAAACAATGCCCAATGTCAATCATGCGGTTCCGAAAGCCAGAGCGACATTAACGGAGGAAGACATGGACAAATTACCGGAGAAGATTCAAACTGATGAAGATGCGGGAGCCTGGCTGAAGGCGCTAGGTCGAATGAAAAAAGAGGAACTGACAGGTCTCCTGACGCGGATCATGGCAAGACATCCGGAAAGTATAGAATGGGTGGAGGAGGAACGGAACAGCCCGGTCAGGCCCTATGAGGATCTGGCAAAGGATGCCCGAAGAAAGGAAAGAGCGGAAGAGGGACTGCGTAAACTCAGAGATCAGTGGAAAAAAGTTCGGGAATGGACAATACAGGCTGAAAGCACACATGGACAACTGGATTACTTTGATGATCTGGTTGCTTACGATGACGGCTGGAAACTGGTTGACCGGATTAATTCTGTTGACACTATTTATGTGCCCTGGGAGGAACGCCTTACTCTCATGAAGGAAATTGCCGGACTGAGAGACGATGCACGCTATTTTGACTGGGGAGATATCGCGTATGAGGCAATGGCAGGCCTGGTTTTCAATTCTGAGGAAAATGATCGCCTGGGGGAACTGATCAGGAAGGAGGAAGTTTGCAGTCCGTTCATTTACGAAGTGCATAAACAGTGAGTGGAGAGTTACGAGGAAGCAAAAAAATAGATCGGAATAAGAAGATCACTGTCAGATCATCGCTGAGGCGGCGCTGCATGGTGAGTGGCCTTGTGAGATGAATGGAAAGCCGGAAAGGGGAAGTGCGTCAGGGGCAGGTGACCTTATCAAAAAAATATTGCCGGTCTCCACGCAGTGTGATATGATCTGGTGCCGTGAGAACAGGGTCAATTACCCACCACTTAGCCCAAGGGCTGAAGTGGGGGCTTGCGCAGTCTTTGCAA
>JAFUBF010000185.1 GCA_017460325.1 Clostridia bacterium
CATCAACGGTCAGTTCGTTGAGTCTGCCTCGGACAGTTACAACACCATTTACGATCCCTCTACCGGAAAACCCATTGCCAAGGTGCCCAAGTGCACGCAGGAGGAAGTGCTGAGCGCCATTGAGGCGGCGAAAGCGGCCTACCCGGCCTGGCGGGATACGCCGGTGCGCAAGCGTGCTCAGATTCTGATGAAGCTGCGTAACCTGATTGAGGCCAACATGGAGGAACTGACCCTGCTGTGCGCCACGGAAAACGGCAAGTGTCTCTCCGAGGCTGCCGGTGATGTGGGCAAGGCCCTTGAGATGACGGAACTGGCCTGTTCGGCCCCCTCCCTCCTGATGGGCGAGAGCCTCATGAACACCTCCACCGGCTATGATACGACCCTGTACCGGGAGCCCATCGGCGTCTTTGCCGGCATCGCGCCCTGGAATTTCCCGGCCATGATCCCGGTGGGCTGGATGGCACCGCTTTGTATCGTCTGCGGCAACGCCTTCGTGCTCAAGCCGGCCTCCACCACCCCCATGACCTCCCTGCGCTTTGCGGAGCTGTACAAGGAAGCCGGTATCCCGGATGGCATTTTCAATGTCGTTCCCTGCTCCCGCAATGAGGCGGAACTGTTCCTGACGAACCCGGATGTCAAGGGTATCACCTTTGTCGGTTCAACGGAAGTCGGACAGCATGTGTACTCCACGGCGGCGGCTCACGGCAAGCGCGTCCAGTGCCTGTGCGAGGCCAAGAACCATGCCCTGGTCCTTGCCGATGCGCCCATTACCAGGACGGCAGCCGGCATCATGAATTCCTCCTTCGGCTGCGCCGGCGAGCGCTGCATGGCCCTGCCGGTCGTGGTTGCCGAGGAAGCCATTGCGGATGAACTGGTTGCCGAGATTGTGCGTCTTTGCAAGGCACAGAAGGTCGGTCCTGCCTATGATCCCACCTCCAACCTGGGCCCGGTGGGCAGCAAGGGCCATCAGAAGTTCATTCTCGACTGGATCGAGAAGGGCATTGCCGAGGGTGCGCAGCTGGTCCTGGATGGCCGGAATGTGAAAGTGCCGGGCTATGAGGACGGCTATTACATCGGCCACACCGTCTTTGATCATGTGACGGAGGAGATGAGCATCGGCACCCGGGAGGTCTTCGGTCCGGTGCTGTGCATCAAGCGGGTGAAGAACTTCGAGGAAGGCATTCAGCTCATGAACCGCAATCCCTTCGCCAACGGCTCGGTGATTTTCACCCAGTCCGGTTATTATGCCCGCGAGTTCGCCAGAAGAACGGATGGCGGCATGGTCGGCGTCAATGTGGGCATCCCGGTCCCGATCGGCGTCTTCCCGTTCTCCGGACACAAGAAGTCCTTCTTCGGCGATCTCCACTGCCACGGCAAGGATGCGTTCCGCTTCTACACCGAATCCAAGACGGTCACGGTCCGCTGGTTCGACGAGGAAGAGAAGAAGAAGACCGAAGTCAGTACCTGGGACGGTTCTCTCTGATCCGGCAAAGCGGTACATATCCCGGATGAGGGAGCCTGCGGGCTCCGGATTCCTTTGCGAATAGGTCAAACAACAACTCAGTGAGGTAGAGTATGAAACAGCTGAATATCGGCATTGTCGGTTCCGGACGGATCGGAAACGTCCATGCACAGTCCATTACGTATGCCATTCCCGAGGCCCGGGTGGTCATGGTTACCGATGTCATTGAGGAAAACGCGCGGAAACTGGCGGAGAAATTTGACATTCCCAAATATTCGTCGAACTACATGGATCTGATCAATGATCCCGAGGTCGAGGCGGTGCTGGTCTGTTCGCCCACCCCCACGCATGCGGACATTTCCATTGCGGCCATGCGGGCCGGCAAGGATGTCTTCTGTGAGAAACCGGTTCACACCTCCATTGAAAAGATCCTTGAGGTGCAGAAGGTGGCCGAGGAAACCGGCCGAAAGCTGCAGATCGGTTTCAACCGCCGCTTTGATCACAACCACAGCCGGGTGGGAAGCCTTGTCCGGGAGGGGAAACTGGGCAACGTGGAAATCGTCAAGATTACCTCCCGTGATCCCGAGCCGCCCTCTCCGGAATACGCCGCGTCCTCCGGCGGTCTGTACATCGACATGATGATCCACGACTTTGACATGGCCATGTTCCTGGCCGGATCCGATGTGGTGGAGGTCTATGCCATGGGCACCAGCCTGGTGGATCCCCGGATCGGTGAGGCCGGCGATGTGGATACGGCCATTGTGACCCTGAGCTTCGCGAACGGGGCCATCGGCGTCATCGACAACAGCCGCCGCGCGGCCTATGGCTATGATCAGCGGGTGGAGGTCTTTGGCTCCCTCGGCATGGCAGCGGATGAGAACGACGGCGATTCCACGGTTCGCGTATCCACGGCGGATGGCGTGGTGGGGGATAAGCCGAAGTACTTCTTCCTTGAGCGCTATTACGCCAGCTTTACGGACGAGATTCGGGCATTTATCAAGGCCGTCCAGACGGATGGGGAGGTGCCGGTGGGCATCCATGCCGGCCTGATGAGCGTGGTCATTGCCAAGGCGGCGAAGCTGTCCCTGGATGAACATCGCCCGGTGAAAGTGTCTGAGATTTACGGAGGCTGAGGATGAGCGAAAACATTATTAAGGCCCACGGCGCACATCCCTTCGGGCTCAAATGGCTGGCCCGGCGGGACGGTGCCCATGCGGACATGCTGATGGATTTCGGCGTGATGCGCATGAAGAAGGGCGATGTCTACGAGGAAAACGGGGAGATCGAGAAAGCCATTCTCCTGGTCTACGGAAAGGTTCGCTTTGAGTGGGCCGGCAACACCCATGAGGAGGAGCGGGCCAACTGCTTTGACATTCCTCCCACGGCGCTGCACTGTGACCGGACGGCCGGGGTAAAGATCACCTGCCTTTCCGAGGAAGCGGAAATCAACATCATGCTGACGGATAATCCGAAGGCCTTTGGCTGCCGGCTCTATCTGCCCAAGGATACGCCGGATGAGTTCCGCGGTGCCGGCCTGATGCGGGAGACGAGTACCCGCATTGTCCGCACGATCTTTGACTATTCCAATGAACCGGAGGCCAATCTGGTGCTGGGCGAGGTCATCGGGTTCCCCGGAAAGTGGTCCAGCTATCCGCCGCACACCCATCCGCAGCCGGAGATCTACTATTACAAGACCAATCCGGAAAACGGCTTCGGTTATGGGGAACTGGGGGACAATGTGGTCAAGGTCCAGAACAACGATACGGTCTTCATTGATCCCGGCCTGACACATCCCCACTGCACGGCGCCGGGGTATGCGCTGTGGTATCTCTGGGTCATCCGCCATCTGGACGGGCAGCCCTATAAGAATCCGGAGTGCCCGGTGTTCCTCAAAGAGCATCTCTGGGTCATGGAAAAGGATGCCAGGTACTGGGGCGACAAATAAACCGGGCGATGACGGGTGCAATCAAACGGCAGCGGTGCCGCCCGGCACCGCTGCCCATATATAAACGGAGGCAGCAAGATGGGAAATGAAACAGTACGGCTGACAATGGCACAGGCACTTGTCCGCTTCCTGGATAACCAGTATGTTGAACTGGATGGTCATGAGACCAAGTTTGTGAACAATCTTTTCGGCGTGTTCGGTCACGGCTGCGTGGTGGGTGTCGGTCAGGCACTCTCCCAGGGCGACCACCATATCCGTTTCCTTCAGGGAAAGAATGAGCAGAACATGGCCCTGGCGGCCATGGCGTTTGCCAAACAGCGCAACCGGCTTGAGATCATTCCCTGCGTTTCCTCCATCGGCCCGGGTGCCATGAATATGGTGACGGCGGCCGGATGCGCGACTGCCAACCGCATTCCGCTCCTTCTCCTGCCCGGCGATACCATTGCCTGCCGTCAGCCGGATCCGGTTCTGCAGCAGGCGGAGTTCTTCACCTCCTTCGGTCAGACGGTGACGGATGCCTTCCGGGGCGTATGCCACTACTTTGACCGGATCGAGCGTCCGGAACAGCTGATGACGGCGGCGATCCATGCCATGCGGGTACTGACGGACCCGGCGGATACCGGTGCGGTCTGTCTGGCCATGCCGCAGGACGTGGAAGGGGAAGCGTATGACTATCCGGTCTCGTTCCTGCGCAGGCGCGTCTGGCATCTGGACCGGCGCGTCCCGACGGCCGCGCAGATTGAGCGGGCCGCGGACCTGATCCGCAGCAGCAAACGGCCCCTGGTGATTGCCGGCGGCGGCGTGCGGTACAGCTTTGCAGGGGATGCACTGAAGACCTTCTGCGAAACGACCGGCATTCCGTTTTCCGAGACCCAGGCCGGAAAATCCGTGCTTCCGTGGGACCATCCGCTGAATCTGGGCGGAATCGGTGTCACCGGCGGACAGGCGGCCAATGTCATCGCCAAAGAGGCGGACTGCATCATTGCGGTAGGGACAAGGCTGACCGACTTTACCACCTCCTCCAAGTGGCTGTTCCGCGGGGATGCGAAGGTGGTGTCCATCAACATCTGTCCGTTTGACGCGGTCAAGATGGACGGAGAGCCAATCATCTGCGATGCAAGGGAAGGACTGTCTTCCCTCTGCTCGGTGCTTGGCGATTACCGTTATACGGGCGGCGAAGCGGTTGCGGCAGCCAGGAAAACCTGGAATGCCATTGTGGATGAATGGTATCATAAGACGGACAGCCGCGGCCTGACTCAGACCCGGGCCCTTGGCATCATCAACGAATTCATGCAGAAAAAGGACATTGCAGTCGGCTCCGCCGGTTCACTGCCGGGGGACATGCAGCGTCTGTTCCGTCCGGGCGACCGGGACACGTACCATATGGAATACGGTTTCTCCAACATGGGCTATGAGACGAACGGTGCACTGGGTGTCAAGCTGGCCTGCCCGGACTCCGAGGTATATACCTTCTTCGGAGACGGAACCTACCTGATGGCCCATTCCGAGCTGGTTACCTGTGTGCAGGAGCATCTGCGGGTTCATTTCTGCCTCTTCGACAACTCCGGATGGGGTTGCATCGAGAACCTGCAGAACAACCAGGGGAATGACACCTTCGGCACGGTCTTCCGCTTCCGGAATCCGGAAACAGGCGAACTGGACGGACCGGAAATTCCGCTGGACTTTGCCGCCAATGCCGCCGCGTACGGCCTTAAGACCTATTCCATTCATACCGAGGAAGAACTCAAAGCGGCCCTTCAGGATGCGCTTACGCAGGACCGGCCGGTGCTCTATGACATCAAGGTTCTGCACGGGTCCATGACCCCGGGATATGAATCCTGGTGGCGCGTCGGAGTGGCAGAGGTTTCAACCCAGCCCCGTGTACAGAAGGCCTATGAGGACCTGATGCAGCATGTGGGCAAGACCCGGAAATTCTAACAGAGGAGACGTGAATCATGCTTGATCCGAATAAAGTAAAACTGGCCATTGCGCCGATCGGCTGGACCAATGATGACATGCCGGATCTGGGCGCGGAAAATACCTTTGAACAGTGCGTCAGCGAGATGGCACTGGCCGGATTCACCGGAAGCGAAATCGGAAACAAATACCCGAAGGACGTGGATGTCCTGCGGCATAAACTGGAGGTACGGGGACTGAGGATCTGCAACGCCTGGTTCTCCTCTCTGTTCACCTCGGAGCCGTATGAGGTAACCATCCGCAACTTCATTGAGCACAGGGATCGCCTGTATGCGCTGGGCGCACGGGTCATCGGCGCCTCCGAGCAGGGCAATTCCATTCAGGGAAAGAACCTCAACATCTTTGGCGACCAGAAGCCGGTCTATACACCGGAACAGTGGGAACTCATTGCCAGGGGTTACAACGAGATGGGCGCTCTGGCGCAGGAAAAGGGCATGGTCCTGACCTGCCATCATCACATGGGAACAGGCGTGCAGACGGTGGAGGAGATCGACCGTTTCATGGAGGTCGTGGATCCCGAGAAGGTCTTCCTCCTCTTTGACTCCGGTCATCTCACGTTCGCCGGCATCGATCCGGTTCCGGTGCTCAAAAAGTACATCAGCCGCATCCGCCATGTTCACCTCAAAGATGTGCGCCTGAACATCCGCGACCAGGCACGCCGGGAGGGATGGTCATTCCTGACGGCGGTCCGCAACGGTGTCTTTACGGTTCCGGGCGATGGCGATGTGGACTTTGCCCCGATCTTCAAAATCCTTGAGGAAAGCGGTTATGAGGGATGGGTCGTGGTCGAAGCCGAGCAGGATCCGGCCAAGGCCAATCCGTTCGAGTACGCCGTGAAGGCAAGGAAATACATCCGGGAGAAAACCGGGCTCTGATCAGCCCCGGGCAGAATCGGAAAACAGACATTCAAAAACCCCGTCGGTTTATCCGACGGGGTTTTTGCCAAACAGGCAAAGACCACCTGACATTCTGTCCGGTAGACATCACGGGAAATGCGCCTGATCCAAAAACCTGACCTGAAAATGCGATTTCTGAGGGGATCACCATTTGGGGACCTTCCAAAGGGGTGCCACTGAATACGCTGGACAGTTGACCCTTCGGATGTCAAAAGCCTGCATTGCTCTGCCACAGGAAATGCAAAGAAGACATCAGCCTGTGGGAAGCGCGGATCCTGCCGGGTACTCCTGGAATTGTTGGGATGTCTGTAAACAGAAAAAAGAAGGAGAACGAAGCGATACCTGCCATCCGGAAGCAATCACTTCTGCTTCAGAAAAAGAAGCGGAGACTGGCTGTTTCAGGTCCTGAACGGAGAAGGGAAGCGGATTGTGCAGACTTCCAGGTAGTGGCTGCTGAGGAATCTGAAAACCCACCATAGCATCAGCGCTGAGCGGCTGAGACTGCTGCGGCCGGACAACCGCGAAATGCCGGAACTGATCCCGACGCCCCGGGAGACGGAGGAACCCAATTCTCAAAGATCCAATTTGACACTCCTGCTATTTCTTATTCTCCGGGTGCTTCTGATGGCCTGACTGAATGCAGGCCAGGATTTTTTCAACATTCTTATCTTCCAGATAGTAATCCGACAGTTTTCGTTTGCTGTACTGAGCCCGCGTCCCCATCGTTTTTGATTCCAGCAGATGCGTGAAAAAACGCTCCCAGCTCATGAAGTCTTTGCTTTCGATATAATCTTCAGGATGATCCAGAATCTGATCAATTTCATCCGAATGCACAATTCCGGAGGCCAGGATCAGCCACTCAAAGGATTCCGGCAGATAGAGAATGACCTGATGCGGATGATCCTGGACATATCTGTAAACCAGGGCCATGGAGGAACCGAAGGCGGCTCCGTCTGCTATGACCATCGTGCGATGATCCGGCAGCTTTTGCAATTCGGAGAGAATATGATCCTTCCCGCCGGCTGAAATGCATTCGATTCCATCGCGTTTTGCAACAAACTCGAAAAGGTCATTTCCCGAATTGGAATCCTCTGTCAGATACGCATTCAGATTGGACCGTTTCAGATCGTATTCCGGAACAATGTCATACAGGGGATACGTCTGGTTGTACGTATGGTTGAACCTGCTGGTGGTTTTGCGTAACTGGAGGATGGAATGAATGCTGTATGGCAGCTGATGCAAATCCTCTCTGGTCATCAGGATAAAGTAATTGTCGGATTTCTGAACGGCTTCAGCGAAATCCTTTGAGCTGATGAAATGGTTACCTTCGTCAATGAATACAAAGGACTCTTTCGTTTTCGAAAGCTTATCTTCCCAATCTTTCCCGCGAAGAACAACACAGGGTCTGGGACTTTCGATCGTCACCCCGCTCTGAGGACCCAGATCCTCATAAAAGGAAACATAACTCACCAGTGTTGTCTTCCCGGTTGCGCTGCTGCCGCAAATCACGGTTAAATTCCGTTCAAGCCTGAGCGTGAAAGTGACTCGGCGATTGTGTATCCTGATGGTATAGGCGCCCTTCATACTTCACCTCACACATACTTGTAGGCTTCGAAAAGAAGCTCTTCCATATTATGGACTGTCACATGATCGTTCAGGATCAGCGCCTGAAAAGGACGATTTCCGAAATTCATCAGGTGACGAAGATTGATCGTCAGGTCACGATCTCTGGCCAGCTGCAGGATGAATTTTGCGCAATTGTCCCCGCAGGTGGAAGCATTAAACACCTGATCCGGAAGATTCTTCATCAGCAGAAGTGTCTTTGTTCCGCCGGATAACCTTTCCGGGGCAATCACACCCAATACCGGGCTGCGGATGGCCTGGCTGTCTACCACCTCTGACTTGTCCACCTTTCGGATTACTTCACGGGCGAAATCATCTGTAATCCAGCTGTCCTCATACACATTCTGGAAATACACTTCAGTATTGTAGATCGCATCAGGCATTTCGCCGAAGAAGATTCGAAGCATTTTCTGTCCTCCCTGTCGTTCAACCTGCAGCCATAGTGCCTGATTTGGTTTCAGGCCTGGCGCAATCTGGCCTGTGAGGTGCATTGACTTTTACAGTATCGCCGTTCAAAGGCCCATGAGCATGATACCACGATTCACTTCATCAGTCCACATTCAATCATTTATTCCAGAATGTGTTGATGCACACCGACCCTTGGGTGGTACACGCAGTTCGAATCGAAGAATGCGCATTTGATCCTGCCTGTCAGAAAGCAGGCGTTCAGCACATTGCCGGCCAGCGTCTCCCAGTTCCTTCTTTCGGGCAAACTCCGGCTGCACCCAGCCAGATCTGCTCCTGCCAGCGATGGTTTTATGGGAGGAGTCCCGCAAAATGAAACTGGTGCATTCATCAGGAAGATTTGGCCTATTTCCGACTGATATTCTTCATTATTCAGTCGGAAATACTGTTAAAATATCAAAAAGCGACTGAAACAACCATGAAATATGTCGGAAACTGGGTTATTATCCGACTTGGCGACTGTTTGGAAAATTGTAGCGGAATGGAACAGGGTTTCTCATGGAATGGAACGAGGTTATGCATATGGACTGAAGTAGAACAAATACAGCGGCCTTGTCAGCGGGCAGGTCGTTCTGGATGACCTGTTTGCCCGGGTGGAATAATCACCTGCGGCCGGCAGACAAACGGCCAATCTGAGGATGGGTGAAATAGGTGTCATCGGAATACATCCTGCAGAAGCTGAAAAAATCGGGTCTTAAGCGGAGCAGGGTCTCTGAAATTTGGATTTGACAAAACCTGAAACGACAGGTAAAATACCGGCACAGCGTGTGGCGTACAGCGTAAATCCGGCTGCGGCCAGCGCTTTTTCTGTGTCCATTGAACGTCTGCCGCAGCGGAACCAGCTGATGGTCGGACGTTTATTTTTTTGCTTTTATGCAGGAGGAGAGAAACCATGGAACACAGGGAAAACCAATTCCTTGAACAGGAGCCGGTGGGAAAGCTGATGATGAAATATGCGGTTCCCTGCATCATCAGTCTGCTGGTAGCGGCTCTTTATAACATTGTGGATCAGATTTTCATTGCCAACGCATCATACTTGGGCTCTTACGGTAACGCGGCCAATACGGTGGTCTTTCCGCTGACTGTCGTTGCCCTGGCGCTGGCGGTCATGATCGGAGATGGCGCGTGTGCATTTGTTTCCATCAGTCTGGGCGCGGGAAAAAAGAGGAAGCACACCGGGCGATTGGCAGCGCAGTGGTGCTGTGCGTTCTGGTCAGTCTGGCCGTGACGTCGCTTTACCTGATCTTTTCCGGCACAATTCTGACCGCTTTTGGCGGACGGGTCAACGACGAAACCTTCCGGCAGGCGGGGAGCTATTTCTTCTACATTACGTTGGGCCTGCCCTTTTACATGTTCGGTCAGGCCATGAATCCCATTATCCGTTCAGATGGCAGCCCGAGGTTCGCCATGATTTCCACGCTGGCAGGTGCCGCGGTTAATCTGGTCCTGGATCCCGTCTTCATTTTTGTGTTCAGGTGGGGAATGATGGGTGCTGCACTGGCAACAGTTCTGGGGTCAGGTCCTGACGGCGGTTCTGGCGATCTGGTATCTGTGCCACATGAAGGCGGTGAAACTGGAGAAAGCGAGTTTCGGCTTTCACTTTGGCCTGGCCAGGCGGTATCTGGCCCTTGGGATGACCAGTTTCCTTTCTCAGATTTCACTGGTGGCGGCAATGATGGCCATCAACAACATGATTCAGAAATACGGCGCACTGGATCCGGTATTCTCCACTCCGGAGTATGCCCAGATCCCCATGGCGGTGGTGGGCATCGTGATGAAATTCTTCCAGATTGTCATCTCCATCGCCGTGGGAATGGCAGCAGGCTGCATTCCGGTGGTCGGCTTCAATGTGGGGGCCGGCCGCAATGACCGCGTGAAAGCCCTGTTTACCCGTCTGCTGCTGGGTGAGTTTGCGGTTGGTGCCGTGGCTCTGGTCATTGTGGAGGTCTTTCCTCAGCAGCTCATCGGAATTTTCGGTGCGGCCAACGAAAGTCAGGCGTATACCGACTTTGCTGTGAAGGCTTTCCGAACGTATCTGTGCATGATGCCGCTTGCCACGGTCAACAAGGGCACCTTCATTTTCCTGCAGTCTGTGGGCAAAGCGCTGGCGTCTACCCTGATTTCCATGGTGCGGGAGGTTATTTTCGGCGTAGGCTTTGCCCTGCTGCTGCCGCTCCGGTTCGGTCTTGACGGCGTACTTTATTCCATGCCGGTATCCGACGTGCTCACGTTTATCATCGCTGCCTGCGTGATTGTCATGACATACCGTCAGCTTTCCGGTCCGGTGGTCCGTCCGGTTTCAGGGGAAGTGACTGCATCGCCGCAATCGGTGCATCTGTGATCGTCTGTGGCAGCTGTTCGAAGACCTGGACGGTGAATGCACCCGGTTACAATTCACGGACCGTGTCTGAAACTGCTCGGGTGAGCATATTTGGAAAGCTCGGAGACCCGGGATGAACGGAGCGCACTGGACCAATTCTGATCAGCGTGTAAATTCGGAACAGGGGGAAATCTCTTGGCGAGGTCCTGCAAATCAACACCGATTGTATGTATGTGGATAAGCACTGAAAGAGGTGTGAATATGTGGCAGGAGGGCTCTTTCGTCAGGTAAGGCACGATACAAAACTGTATCGTGTCTTTTCGGTTGTGGAGAATTGCAGGAATGTGTCCGACAACCCATTTTTTTGAAACTAAAATACAAACAGGACTTGTGCAGATTGTACAAATGGAATAAAATACAATCAGAGCCGATTACGATGCCCGCCTGGAGTCAGTTAGGACAGACATACAGAGGAGGCTCCGGAAGTGTTTCCCGGAAGGGCGAACGGTTTCGGATGCGTCATCCGCTGAACAATGCGGAAAAAGGAACAAGGCCATAAACAGAGTCAGGTGGAATAAAAACAGGAGATCGGAGCAATGACGATAAAACCGAAGTTTTCACTCAAAAAGAAACTGGCTTTACTGATCATTTCCATCATTATCTTGCTGAGCTTTCTCGCGGGGCTGTTCGTGTATAAGGGAATTAACGATATTACCAGAACTCTGTATCTGAGCCGCTCTAAAGAGGTTTCGACCACGGCTGCAGCGGTGGTTAACCCCGCGATGGTTCAGAATATCAAGAATCGGGTAATGGAAATCTTCAATGCTTCAGAGGACCGGGTGAGCTCGGAGGACTGGGGCTCTCCAGAATATGATGCCTATCTTGAGCGGTATTCTGACGTTGAGGAATCCGAAGAGTTCAAAACGATTCAGCAGCAGCTTCGTCTGGTGCAGGACAGCAACAACATCAAATGTGCGTATCTGTTCTGGTTCGACCTGAAGACGGGTTCCACGATTTATCTGGTGGATGGAACTTACGGAGAGGAATATTCCGGACCGGGTTCCTTTGATGCGGTCATGTACGAAGTGGATTATGAGGCAATGCGTAATCCGAAAAACGGCGTAAAACCGGATGTCACCAATACAGAGGAATACGGATGGGTTGTCGCGGCGGGCAGTCCGATCTTTATCGATGGAGAGCTGGTTGCCTTTGCCGGCGCAGAGATCTCCATGAACGAAGTCATGGCGCAGAGAAATCAGTTCCTGCTCATTACCTGCCTGTCTCTGTTTTCACTGGCCGTTGTTTTCATTATAGAGAGTATCATTCTGAACGACAGTAAAATTGTCCTGCCAATCAATAAGCTTAGAGCTGTCATAATGACATGACTAGATATCTAACAACTCAACGTTATTGATTCTCCCAACGAAAAGGCGTATAATAGAGGATATCTTCGATCAGGGGGATTCCTCAATGGCCAGAAAAACAGTACCTCTTGAGATTAATGAAAACGATTCTGCTGCGTTACTGCGTATGAG